>JBFEWO010000059.1:0-15675 GCA_041546305.1 Thiohalomonadaceae bacterium
CGCAACGTTTCGTCCAGTTCGCTGTACCGCCCGTTCAACCCCGTAGTGATATCCCTGAGCAGACAGGCAGCGCGCAGCGCGCTCGTGACATTTTTTCGTGTGTCGTCACTCTCCCAGCGGGCAAACACGCAATCGCCGATAAATTTGTCTACCGCACCGTGCTCCTGGTAAATCGCATCACTGACCTCGTTGAACCACTCGTTCATGATCTTCGTCAGGGTGCGAATGGGCAGCCGTTCGGAGAGGCTGGTGAAGCCACGGATATCGGCGACAAAAATCGTGATTTCTTTAATCAACGGTGCATCGCTGATCATCGTTGCCTGAAAGGAGAGCGAATCGGTGAAATCGACGGCATGCGACTCCTGTTCGAAAACAAACTCGGTATTACCAATGGTAATGCGATCACCATTACAGAGCAGTGTCGGAACCGCAACCTGTCTGCCGTTGAGCAGGCTGCCATTGGAGCTGCCACTATCGATCAGGTAAAAATCCGCCTCGCCGAGGCGACGCAGCATGGCATGGTTGCGTGATACCAGAAGCTCGGGCAGGACAATGTCACTGTTTCTGTCCCGGCCGATGGTCGTGACACTGCCGCACGGAATACGCTCCTCACCCAACGTCCCGGGGTAGATCAGATAGGCCCCCATCCATCCCTCCATCTGTGCTTCTCTGCATCTTCATCATGGGGTGCCACGGTCGAAGCCGCCCCCTTATGCCTTCACTTATTGTTTTCGCTGTCAGCTTAACCTTTTCCGGCAAGAAGAACATCCTCCAGCCAAGCGAGGCATCAGAGCTCCCACTTGCTCAGTACTCGTTACCCTGGCAAAGCTTCCCCCCTGTTCTAGACTCTCCTTATTCTTCATACAGCGGGAGAACAACGATGGGCGTCTATCTGGTGGCCTTCGAAAGTCCTACCGGGGACTACCGCCGTTATCATGACTTTCTCCAACGTTTCGACACCATGCGGCTATCGGATACCGCCTGGGCATTGCAGGCCGATATCGGCGCCGACAATCTCTACCATGAACTCGAACCACTCCTGGGAACAGACGACCATGCCTACGTCATCACCCTGGGCAAACCGTGGATTGGTTATGGTTACGAGGCAATGAACGACTGGCTGAGCCGCCACCTCTAAACCCGCTCGTTACAATGCTCTCGGTAGGAGGTGCACCATACCGCCCAATACCGCCCCAGCGCTTTTCATGAGAGACGGCCGACGCTGCCCATTCCACCCCGCTGACTTCATTACCTTCAGCCTCCACCCCAGCTGTCGCTATCGGGAGAATGCTTTGCACTCTCGCCGGGTGACATAGCCCCTCCCAACAAGCAACATTCCACTCATCCCAAAGCCATCGGCATCTCGTAGTACCCCTTTGCTCCCCGGACAATGAATGCAATATCGACAAGGAGCCAGCTGTACGCGCTCACCCCTCCCATCTTCTGATGACGTACAGGGAGTTGATTTACTGAATGATAATCATTATCATTCTTGGCCTATTTCCTTCTGGACACAAATACATGACAATATCCACAATGAGAGGGAGTCCTAAACTCCCCATCGATAACAACAACGGGTCTGGCAGCACGAATAGCCTCAAGAGCGCTTCGTGCACTGCGGCCACAGCAATAACAATATTGGGGAGGGATCCGTGTCTTGCATATCACCAGAGGTGGCCAATCTCACCCAGGCCGCTGCCCACCCGTTTGCCAATATCGGTTTGTCTAATCAATAACGCCGCTGCCTTGGCGGCATTACATTCGGGAACAAAAATGAAACTACTCAATCTATCTTTCGCCTTGGCATCTTTGACGTTTGTCCACACGCTCGCGCACGCCGAATCCTCTGTGGCCATCGGTGGGCTCATTGAAGTGGAGGCCATCAGTGCAGAAAACACCAGTGATATTGCTGTTGCCACCGTAGAAGTCGCACTGGCGGCGGAACTTACTGAAAAAGTCACCGGGGAAATTGTGCTGTTGCACGAAGAGGATGCAACCGACTTCAGTGTCGATACCGCAGTCGTCGGCCTGGCAGTGAATGAGCATCTGAGCGTTACCGCTGGACAAACCTATGTCCCCTTCGGCGTTTTCGGCACCTACATGATCTCCGATCCATTGACCCTGGAGCTAGCCGAAACCAATGCCACCGCCCTTCAGCTGGATCTTGCGGCGGGACCGGCAACGTTCTCTCTTTACAGCTTCAACGGTATCAATGCCGAAGATAAGGTCGACAACTGGGGGGCCAATCTCGACTTTACCAGCGATCACTTTCTGTTGACTCTCGGCTACATCGCCAACATCGGTGATACTGGTATCATTGCCGCCGATACCATCAACGCCCGCGTCCCTGGCATGAGCGTCAGTACCGGTGTGAATGTCGGCGGTTTCAGCCTCATCGGCGAACACATCAGTGCACTTGATGACTTCCAGGTTGGCGACGGCAACACCGATCCTGTCGATGGCTACCTGTTCACCCAAAAGGCAAAGCCTAAAGCCAGCAACCTGGAAATGGCCTATATCATGGATCGCGTCATCATGGCCGTGGCAACGCAACGCACCGAACAAGCCGAAGACCTCGGCCTGCCGGAACAGCGTAACCTGGCCAGTGTCTGGTACAAGCTGGAAGAGGACGCCACTGTCAGTCTCGAGTTTGCCCAGGAAGAGTCTTACGCGGGTATCCGTAGCGACGCTGTCACCGCCCAGCTGGCCGTCGCATTCTAGGCACTCGCACCCTCGTGCAGCATGCTGCTGCATGACATCATCATTGACGGCCTGTGCCACCCGGCACAGGCCCGCTCCAAACGAAAATCAAAACCGCACCAGAATGCCATAGCGCTCCATGCATTCCAGGCTGGCTGTCGACGAGCCTTTGCCACAATTTCCCAGGCAACCGTGGCACACCATCATTAGTCATCACGATGACCTGAATAACGGCAAAGGGAACAATCAGACTTTCTTTGGCACTTTAGATGACAGCGTCTTCTTCCCATCAGGTCACAGTCGTAGCGCTCAACAGTAACTCACGGGAATTCGACAAAACCGCGCTGCGGCTCGACCGGCCTGAAGCGGGTCTTCGAGTCGTTGGGATTGCAGGAGGCAATCAACCTCTCCTTAAGAATAAACGTGCCAGCGCAACGATGGTCGGAAAAGTCTCAATCACGTGTATCAAGGGGCCTTGCGCGGAAACACCGCTAGGTGTTCAAGGTCGAGACGAATACCGATCTTTTCCCCCAGGGAGTGATTATGATGGCTCTGCACCATACAGAGAATTTCACCGCCGCTGGGCAGACGCAAGGTGTAGAGATATTCCGCCCCGCGAAAGGCCCGTTCGGCCACCACCAGTTTCAGCCCGCTCTCATCGTCGTGCAGCACATCGTCGGGGCGCAGCAGTACCTCCACCTCGCAACCCGGTTTGCATTCCGGGGGCAGCTTGCCGGGTACCAGACCTAGCTCCGTTTCGATGTGGCGCTCGTCCATCACCTTGCCGGGCAACATCGCGCCCTGGCCAACGAAGTCGGCAACGAAGCGATCGGCCGGCTCATGGTAGATGTCGTATGGGATATCCCACTGGCGCAGGCGCTGCTCACCGAGCACCCCGATACGATCGGCCATGGCGAAAGCTTCCAGATGATCGTGGGTGACCAGAATGGCTGTGACTCCATCGCGCTTGAGGATGGCGCGCACCTCACGCGCCAGTTGTTCCCGCAGGTCACTATCAAGACTGGAGAATGGCTCGTCCAGCAATAGGATCTCCGGGCGAGGCGCCATCGCCCGGATGAGGGCGATGCGCTGCTGTTGTCCGCCTGAGATCTGGTGCGGGTAAGCATCGTGCAAGTGGTTCAGCCCCACCAGATTCAATAGTTCGTCGACGCGCGCCTCACGCCTCTTGCTATCCCATTTCTGCAGGCCAAACGCCACATTCTTCGCCACCGAAAGATGAGGAAACAGGGCGAAGTCCTGAAACACCATACCGATGTTGCGCTGCTCGGGGGGAATAAACCGATCCGGTGCGGCCACGGTGCGGCCATGCAGGCGAATCTCCCCCTCCGCCACCGGTTCAAAACCGGCGATGGCACGAAGCAATGATGTCTTGCCGCATCCGGAGGGACCAAGCAGACAACCGATGCCGCCGCAGGCCAGCGAGAAACTCACCTCCCTCACCACCGGCTCTGCACCGTAGCGGATGGAGACGTTATCGACTTCCAGTTGGTTGCTCATGTTCGGATTCCGTTTTCCACGCTTTCTATCATTTCAGGCTGCTTTGCTAATCCGACTTACGCTTTCACCGCCCGGGTTCGGGTGATGGAAAAACTCAGCAGAATTACCGGCACAATCCCGGCAGCCACAATGGCCAGCGCTGCTGGTGCGGCATCGGCCAGACGCTCGTCGGAGGCGAGCTCATAGGCGCGCACCGCGAGCGTATTGAAATTGAAGGGGCGCAGGATCAGTGTTGCCGGCAGCTCCTTGAGCACATCAACGAACACCAGCAGCAGCGCCGTGAGCAGACTGCCCTTGAGGATCGGCACGTGCACCTTGCCCATGATCTGTAATGGCCGCAGGCCCAGCGAACGGGCCGACTCGTCCATGGTCGGTCGGATCCGTCCCAGCCCGGCCTCCACGGTCTGCAGTGACACCGCCAGGAAGCGCACCACATAGGCAAATAGCAGTGCCACCAGGGTCCCGCTCAGCAGTAAGCCGGTAGAAACGCCGTACTGTGCTCGCATCCAGCTATCCAGGGTATTGTCTAACCAGGCGAAGGGAATAATCACCCCGACTGCGATCACCGTGCCCGGCACCGCATAACCCAGCCCTGCGAGCCGCACCGCCAGCTGCAACCAGCGCCCTTGTAGCATGCGCCGGCTATAACCAAAGAACAGCGCCAGTGCCAGGGCGAGCAGCGCCGCCATGGCCGCCAGCTGCAGGCTGTTGCCGATCAAGGCGAGGAACTCACGATCCAGGCTCTCTTCGGCCACGGTCACCGCCCACACCAGCAGCTGGCCGGCCGGCAGCAGAAAACCGAAAAATAGCGCGCCGAAACAGAAGGCAAAGGCGGCCATGCCAGACCAACCGCGCAGTGGAATACGACGTATCGCCTGGTGTCGCTGGCTAGTGTGGTGGTAACGAGCCAGCTTGCGCGAGCGCCCCTCCAGGTAGATCAGGGCAAAAACAAACAGTAACAGCGTCGCAGACAACTGCGCCGCCGCCGGTGCACTGTCCAGTCCGTACCAGGTGCGGAAGATGCCGGTGGTAAAGGTGGCCACGCCGAAATACTGCACCGTGCCATAATCGGCCAGGGTTTCCATCAGCGCCAGCGACAGCCCGGCGACAATCGCCGGTCGGGCCAGCGGCAGAGCCACCCGCAGGAAGGTTTGCAGCGGTGAATTACCCAGGGTGCGACTGACATCGAGTACGCACAGGGACTGGTTGAGAAAGGCGGCACGGGTCAGCAGGTAGACATAGGGATAGAGCACCAGCGAGAGCATCGCTGCCGCGCCCTCCAGCGAACGAATTTGCGGAAACCAGTACTCGCCGTAACGCCAGCCGGTCCATTCGCGCAGTGCACTCTGCACCGGTCCGGCAAAGTCGAACAAGCCGGTGTAGGTGTAGGCGATGATGTAGGCGGGGATCGCCATCGGCAACAACAACGCCCACTCGAAGATTCCGCGCCCGGGGAAACTGCACATGCTGGTCAGCCAGGCGGCGCCGACCCCGAGCACCAGGGTACCGACCGCCACGCCAAGCATTAACAGCAGGGAGTTCATCACATACTCCTGCAACACGGTTTCGACCAGGTGCGACCAGACCTCTCCGGCAGGGACGAAGACATAGCCGAGAACCACCAGCAGTGGCAGCATAAGCAGGAGCGCACTCCCGGTGATGAGTGCGCTCCAGGCTGAGACTCCTGAGACCCTCATGGACGATTTGTTTTAGTGTCTAACACAGTTCAAGTACCTGTGTCGGATTACGCTATGCTAATCCGACTTACATTTGCAGAAGCAGTTTCAAACGGCGAATGAACGGAGCCACGTCGGTCAGGACGGTCATATCAAAGTGCTACTCCTACATTCCCCAGTCGTCTTTTATCGCCAGCCAGCCCGGTCCATCAGCCTCACCGCCTCGGGATTGAGCTCACCCAGCCGGCTCAGGTTCAGGTCATCGGCCTTGAACTCTCCCCAGGCCTGCAGGGTTTCGCTCAGCGGGATACCTTGGCGGATCGGATACTCTCCATTGACTTCGGCATACCACTGCTGCGAAGCATCACTGGCCAGAAACTCAAGCAAACGGATGGCATTGTCCCGGTTCTTGCTAGCCTTCACCAGGGCGGCACCGGAGACATTGACATGGGCGCCACGGCCCGCCTGGTTGGGCCAGAACACCGCTACTTGTTGGGCGATCTCCCGCTCGGCGGAATCCTTCGAGGTCAGCATTCCTGCCAGGTAATAGGTATTGGCCACGGCGATATCGCATTGCCCGGCAACCGCCGCCTTGATCTGGTCGCGGTCACCACCGCGAGGCGGGCGGGCAAGATTGTTCACCAGTCCCTCGGCCCATGCCTCGGTCTGCTCCAGACCATTGGCGGCAATCAGCGAAGCCACCAGGGACTGATTGTAGATATTATCGGAGGAACGGATACAAATGCGGCCTTTCCACTTCGGTTCCGCCAGGGCTTCGTAGCTGGAAAGCTCCGCTGGATCGACACGGCCTTTTACATACAGGATAGGCCGGGCCCGCAGCGAAAGCCCTACCCAATGCCCTTCCGGATCACGGTATTGCGCTGGCACCCGCTGCTGCAGGAGGTCCGAGGCAAAGGACTGCGTCACCCCGGCCTCCTTGGCGCGATGCAGCCGTCCGGCATCGGTTGTCAACAGGATGTCCGCAGGAGAGTTGCGCCCTTCACTCACCAGCCGCTTGAGCAGGGCATCGGCCTTGCCGGTCACCAGATTGACGCGAACACCGGTCTCTTCGGTGAAACGCTCCAGCAGCGGCTTGATCAGGTTTTCGTTGCGGGCCGAGTAAAGGTTCACCTCGCCTTCGCCCGCCACAGCGAAAGCGGGGAGCCACCCTGCCATGAGGGATATCAAGGTAGCCAGGAATGCAGCACGTAGCATGGAGAAACCTCCGACTTAATGGATATGGGGGAAGATGATTCAATGCTAATGCGAATCATTATTATTTACAACCACTCTTTTCCAATTTTCCCTTTCCCCTCCTCCTGCGGCAGACAAATTCTCAGATAGAAAATCCCTATCAACTTCTTAGATAGAGTCAATTTCACTTTATTTCATCCCTGAACTAGGTTTACTGGAGCATCTCATGATCGCTCTCACCCTCCCCCCATTAACCAACGAGGTGAAAAGCAATGGAACTGAAAGGTAGCAAAACCGAGCAGCATCTCAAGGACGCCTTTGCCGGCGAATCCCAGGCAAACCGCCGCTATCTCTACTTTGCGAACAAGGCCGATGTGGAAGGACATCCGGATATTGCCGCCCTGTTCCGCTCCACCGCCGAGGGCGAAACCGGCCATGCCCATGGTCATCTGGAGTACCTGGAGCAGTGTGGCGATCCGGCCACCGGCATGCCCTTCGGTAGCACCGAGAACAATCTCAAGACGGCCGTTGCCGGCGAAACCCACGAATACACCGACATGTACCCCGGCATGGCCAAGGATGCCCGTGACGAAGGCTTTGATGAGATCGCCGACTGGTTCGAAACCCTGGCCAAGGCAGAACGCTCTCATGCCAATCGCTACCAGAAAGCCCTGAACGAAATGAGTTGAGGTCAAGTCTCCAAGAGGGACGCCCCGCCAAGGGCGTCCACTTGCCCTACAGCGAAGACATTCGAAGCAACGAGAACTTAGCATGGCGATACGCGAAGGCAGTCTTGAGGCCCCGACCCGGCATTCGCTGGATTGGAAAAACCCCGATTTCTATGACGAGGCTTCGCTATTCAAGGAGCTTGAGCGGGTATTCGACCTCTGTCATAGCTGCCGCCGCTGTGTCAGCCTGTGCCACTCCTTCCCCACCCTCTTCGACCTGGTGGACGAGTCCGACACCATGGAAGTGGATGGTGTGAACAAGGGTGACTACTGGAAGGTGGTAGACCACTGCTACCTGTGCGATCTCTGCTTCATGACCAAATGCCCCTACACTCCCCCTCACTCGTGGAACATCGACTTTCCCCACCTGATGCTCAGGGCCAAGGCCGTGAAATTCCACCAGGGCGAAATCAAACTTCGCGACAAAATTCTTACCAGCACTGACACCGTCGGCAAGCTGGCCGGCATCCCGGTGGTTGCCGGCATCGTCAACACCGCCAACCGGGCCCGACCGACACGCAAACTGCTCGAAGCGGTGCTCGGTGTCCATGTCGATGCGCGTATTCCCGAATACCACTCCTACCCCCTGCGCAAACGCCTGGGGCATAAGCTCGGCACGAAGGCGGTGGGCGAGCCGGCCGGTTCGACCACTGGCAAAGTTGCCCTGTTCGCCACCTGCTACGGCAATCGCAACGAGCCGCTCACCGGGGAGGATCTGGTGGCCGTGTTCGAGCACAACGGAATCCCGGTCACGTTGGCCGAAAAGGAGCAGTGTTGCGGCATGCCCAAGCTCGAACTCGGTAACCTGGAGGCGGTGGCCCTCGCCAAGGAGGCCAATATTCCGGTTCTGGCCAAATTGGTGGACGAAGGCTGGGACATTGTCGCCCCGGTGCCCTCCTGTGCCCTGATGTTCAAACAGGAGTTGCCGCTCATGTTTCCCGACGATGCCGACGTGCAAAAGGTTGCCCATGCGATCCACGACCCGTTCGAGTACCTGATGCTTCGTCACAAGGAGGGCAAACTCAACATCGACTTCAAGCAGCCGCTGGGCAAGGTGGCCTATCACGCCGCCTGCCACCAGCGGGTGCAAAACATCGGTCGCAAGACACTTGAGCTGCTGAGCCTGATCCCCGACACCGAGGTGCAAATTATCGAGCGCTGTTCCGGACATGACGGCACCTACGCGGTGAAAAAAGAGTTTTATGAGGGAGCGATGAAGATTGTCCGCCCGGTGGTTAATCAGGTGAAAAAATTCGAGGCGGATCATTACGGCAGCGACTGCCCCATGGCCGGCCACCATATCGAACACGGCATGGCCGACGGCAGTCGCACCGAGCATCCCATCAGCCTGCTACGCAAAGCCTACGGGATTTAAACGACAGGTCGCTCGGGTAAGGCGAAGCTGTAACGCGACGTTTTCGGTAAATCAGCAGGATCGATTGGATTTCGCTTCGCTTATCCAACCGACAACTAACGATGGAGAAGTGATGGAAATGAGCAAACTGACCCATTCCGATCTCTACAGCCTGGAAGAGTATGCACACATTCGTCCGGAATTTCGCGCCAAGGTGATCGAACACAAGAAACACCGCCGCGTCGCTATCGGTGAGCACGCCGCACTCTATTTCGAGGATGCTCTGACCATGCAGTACCAGATCCAGGAGATGCTGCGCATCGAGCGCATTTTCGAGGCCGACGGCATTCAGGAGGAACTGGACGTCTACAACCCACTGATCCCCGACGGCAGCAACTGGAAAGCCACCTTCATGTTGGAATTCCCCGACGAGGAAGAACGCAAGGCTGAGTTGGCACGGCTCCATGGCATTGAAAAGGCGCTCTACATCCAGGTCAACGGCTTCGACAGCGTCTACCCCATCGCCAATGAGGATCTCGAACGCGAGACCGAAGAAAAAACCGCTTCCGTTCATTTTGTCCGTTTCGAACTGAGTCCGGAAATGATCGCTGCCGTCAAACAGGGCGCCACCATTCGTGCAGGTATTGACCATCCGGCCTACAGTGAAGAAGTGGATGTACCGGATGAGGTGCGAGCCTCTTTGGCCGGCGATCTGCACTAGCCGGGGAGAATTTCAGATCACATTTGGCCCTGCCAATGCATATGTGGAGAAAACCATGGCAAACGAAGGCTATCACGAACCGCTTGAGCAACTCAGTGAAGATACCCGCGACATGCACCGCGCCATCATATCGTTGATGGAGGAGCTCGAGGCGGTGGACTGGTACAACCAGCGCATCGACGCCAGCCAGGATGAAGAACTACGCGCCATCCTCGCCCACAATCGCGATGAGGAAAAGGAACATGCCGCGATGCTGCTCGAGTGGATCCGTCGCCGCGATAGCAAATTCGATCATGAGCTCAAGGATTATCTGTTTACGGATAAGCCGATCGCTCACCATCCCGACTGAAGATAATCCGAGTCAGCCGCATGACGCTCACCGAGCTGCGCTACATTGTCGCCGTTGCCGATAACCGGCATTTCGGACATGCCGCCGCAGCCTGTTATGTCAGCCAGCCTACCCTTAGTGTTGCCATCAAACGGCTGGAAGAGGAACTGGGCGTGACGCTGTTCGAGCGCTCACGAGGTGGCATCACCCTCACCCCCACCGGTGAACGTATTGTCGAACAGGCCAGATACACCCTGGCGCAGGCTGCAGCGGTAAAGGACATTGCCCTGGCCAGCAAGGATGAGTTGGCCGGTCCGCTTCGCCTCGGCGCCATCTACACCGTCGGCCCATACCTGCTGCCTCAACTCATCCCGCAGATCACCGAGCTGGCGCCGCGCATGCCTCTCCTGGTGGAGGAAAACTACACCGCGGTCCTCTGTGAGAAACTCAAGCGCGGGGAACTGGACGTCATTATTATCACGCTTCCTTTCAACGAACCTGGCGTACAAACCCATCCGCTCTACCAAGAACCCTTTGTCGTACTACTCCCCGCCAGCCATCCATTGACCTTGAAAGACGCCATTAGCAGTGATGAACTTGGCGGCGAAACCGTGTTGCTGCTCGGCAAAGGACACTGTTTTCGCGAACAGGTCATCGAGTTCTGCCCCAAATGCGCGCCAGACAGCGATGAAAAACCCTGCACCCAAAAAAGCCTGGAAGGCACCTCTCTGGAAACCATCCGAATGATGGTCACCAGCGGCGTTGGCGTGACAGTACTTCCCTGTACTGCAGCCGGTGCCGATCACTACGCCGAGCGACTGCTCACCATCCGCCGTTTCGAGGGAACGCCTCCCGGCAGAACTGTCGCCCTGGCCTGGCGCAACAGCTTTCCTCGGCCGCGAGCCGTCGAGGTGATTCGTCAGGTGGTTGCCGAGACCACACTCAGCTGTGTCCAGATGACAGCGCCTTCGCCAGCTCGCTTCGAAACATAAAATAGACCGCCCCGACAAAGCAACGTCCCGGCTTAGACGCGCAGACGGCCCACCTTGCCTGAACCATCACGACCACATGCTATTTGCCTTCACTGCCACTGGCCGTGTTCAGGATTTCCCATAGGCCCGCTCAACCCGGGCAATTCGAATCTCGTAATTTTCATACCACCGGCTTATGCCCAGCTCCTGGGCTGCCACATGTTCAGCATTCGCTTTCCAGTGCGTAATCGCCTCCACTGAATCCCAGTACGAAACAGTGATCCCGAAACCATTCTGGCCTCGCGCCGATTCCGCACCTAGGTATCCCGGTTGCTCCGCCGCCAGAATCGACATCCTTTCTGCCATCTGGCCATACCCGTCAGTCGTCGCGGAATGGCGCGAGGAAAATATCACGGCAAAGTACGGCGGCTCCGGGGTATTTGCAAATGGTGATGAGCTACGTTTTTCTTCTGTCATTTGCTTCACACTACACTCCTCTTAGTGTCGATAAAACCTGCCTGCGGTATCCGATCACCCCGATCAGGCACAAACAGGCTGCCCCGGTTGCCGCAGGAAAAAGTACCGTGGTTGCGGAATACTGTTCGAGCGCCAGAAGCGCAAGGCCATTGCGCAGCGCGAACAGCAAATAGAACACCCACTGCTCATCAAACGGGAAGGAATAAGCTTTCCTGATCGTGGGGCCAAAACCGAGAAGGTCGACACCGGTGAGAATCAATACCGCCCACCAGGGATCATTCGTCAGGTACCACAGCGGCAGCGAGAACATGGCCAGCACGAGAAACAACCAGTCCCCTGGGGTAATGGAAATGTCTCCCCTCTTGCTGTAAGCCAGCATAGCCACATACATCGTCACCACACCGGATACGCCTATGGGCCAGGCACCCAGGCCCCCCTTGCCCTGGAGTTGGGCCAGGAACACAACAAAAGTGGTGGAGCCCCAAATGATCCAGGAAAAGACATGGGGCTTTGTCTCCCCCCGATGAATCGAGAGGATATACGGCATGAAGGCGATAAAGGTCAGAAATATGGCGATCGCGCTGAGTGCTTCCTTAACCATTGCAGACTTCCGTGCTCACTGATTCCCCTGTATCCGCTCCCTGGTATATGACTTAGGGAACACCCATTACATCAGGTATTTCCCGGCACAGGCATTTCGTATCTCCATCACTGCCTGGAAGCTCTCTACACCGACAAGGTGATCAAGCAGACAGGCATTATATTTTCTCACCTTCTCGTTTGGATAGAAGGGGCCATAATAATTTTCATAACACGCCATGCGAATCAGCGCCGTAGCGGCATCGAGCTTCGCCCCCATGAGGTGCTCAAGCAGGCAGTCATTGTATTCATTCTGCCCCGCAAGCGCGCCGGTACCGCTCAGGCAGAGGATCAAAACGGCCAACCCCTTTCTCATTACCCACCTCCTGTCCAGTCTGATGCCATAATTCATGGAGGATCCACTAGTGTAGCCAACAGCAGAGGATAGGACGGCGGGCCCGCCTAATAACGGCGATCCCGTGCCGAAGTCTTGCCCCTCAGCAAGAGGTCCGTACCCGTATCAATCTTAGCCACAGCGTGTACAAGAACCGACTTGAAACAGAAAACCCTCTCTGCCGGTGTTGTCATTGTTCATCGAAGCCGTACGGATCCGCGACTGCTGTTGCTGCGCGCCTATCACTACTGGGATTTCCCCAAGGGTGAAGTAGAAGCCGGTGAAACGCCCCTGGCAGCAACCCGCAGGGAGGTGAAGGAGGAGACGGGGATCGAACAACTCGACTTTTGCTGGGGCGAGGAGTACCAGGAGACTGTGCCATACGGCCGTGGCAAAGTGGCGCGTTATTACCTTGCATCGACTGCGCAAGCGGCCGTGACCCTGCCAGTTAATCCGGAACTGGGGCATCCCGAACATCATGAATTTCGCTGGGTGACGCCGGTGGAGGCGCGGCAGTTACTCTCTGAAAGACTGCAGCCGATCCTGGCGTGGGCACTGCAGCACCTGCGTGAGGCAAGCAGGCATTGATCGATTCCTCGAAGGGCAAAACGGGCTGAATTTCAGGCGGCCGGGCTATCGGCTAAAGTCCGTTGGCTTTTCCAATTCAAAGATCGCTTCAGAGAAAGACTCCAGGCGTTGTTCCAGGATGGTCTGGGCATCATACAGGCCGCGATTGTAGAAATAATTGCCGACCTCATCGGCAAAGAAGTCCAGCAGAAACTGCGCATCAAAACTGCCGATCTCCTGTTGCAGTTCCTCCTTGAAGTACATCTGGATCTTCCTGACGATGATTGCCTTTTCTTCTTTCGAAAACTCTATCATCTTCCCGCGACCTCCTTTGCCATATCCCTGAGTGTACACACGGTTTTCCAGTTGCGGTCCGTCATCGGCACCCCGAGCACCCTCTCGGCACTGGCCGCCAGCTTCGATTTACCGACGCCCATGGGCGCATAGAGATAAAACACCTTCCCCTTCAACTGAAATTGCTCACCGTTACAGCTGAGTCTTTCAAGCGCCATCAGATCCGGATCTATCGGCAGTGAGGCCAGGAACCGCACATGCAGTGCCTTGTGGTCCGATGCAGCGTCAGGGAAGGGATTTTCTGCAATCGCCTTTTCGACCTCTTCGGGTGTCAATAACAGTACCGTGGGTTCGAATCCGCGCTCCTTACTGACCGCCTCACGGATCCTGTCAGACAAAACCAACGCGTTATTTTCCTGACAGGTAAACACCGCATTGCCGCTTTGAATGTAGGTCCTGACATTTTCACAGCCAACTTCGCCCAGAATGCTTGCCAGCGCCTTCATTGGCAATGCGTTCTTGCCGCCGACATTAATCGCCCTGAAGAGCGCGACATACGTTGTCACCTGGATTTCTCACCTAAGCATCAATGTGCATTGTTCTTCCTACCAATCCATGCGCATGGAGATACCGTAACTGTCCTTTTCCGCATAAGGGCTCAGGGTTACACCCTGGTAAGGCTCAACAAAATAGTAACTGCTCGCAATGCCGATCGCGGCACCGGCAAGCACATCCTCGACATAATGGTTATCGGACTCGACCCGGCTATAACCGACGAAGGATGCCGCCAGATAGGCAGGCAGGCTGTAGCGCCAGCCATATCGCCGCTGTATAAACGAGGCCCCCTGAAACGCGGCCGAGGTATGTCCCGACGGGAAGGAATGGTCCGAACCATTGGGCCGTTTTTTATCCACCGAGTATTTCAGGCCGTAGGTGACAGCGACCGTCGCGGCAAACGATTGATAAAACTGCATGCGACCTTGCTCATCGTCCATGTAAAAGGTTGCACCGTAGGCAATCCCCGGGACAAGGAGCTGCAACACATCGCCGGCCTTTTCAATATTGTCTGAAGCCAGTACCGGGTGAGAAAGGAGAAGACATCCACAAAGGATGCCGCGCAAAGAGGTCGTGATCCGCATTTACCGATTCTTTATTATTTTTTGCCAGGGGAGATGAATCCAGCCTTGGAGCAGATGGATCCAAGGCTGACACAGGCGACAAGTCTATCGTAAATCGGGGAGGCCCACTAACCCCACAGGAGAATCGGTCAGCAAAAGGGATTGCCTGCAGCGCCGACGAAACCGTCTGCTGTCGGACTCACTGCGCCGCATAGATCGCAGAGCACATGTGGCCATATTCCCGGTGGTAACCACAGGCCACGCCGACATGGGTCAGCTGGCGCTTGAGGAGGTTTTTCCGATGCCCACGCCCCTTGACCCCATCATCGATGAACAGCTGCGCCACAACATCCTTGCCGTTGTTGTAACCGTAGGCGAGATTCTCCGCCGCCGTTGAGAACCGGTTTTGCCCTATCACGCTCGACACCCTTTCGGAGAAGCTCCGTCCCGTGCTGCTCTCATGGCTCACCATCCCTTTGGCCCCGGTGTCATCCACGTGCTTGCGGGCAAGCTCGGACAGCGCATCGGACCACTGAAGCCTTTGCATCGGTTGTTGCTGGCTAAGCACATTGACGGCCTCGTTCACCACACTTACCCCTTCATCGGTGATAATCCTCACCTCACTCCCCGGCGGCTGATACACCTTGCCGGAGAAGCTCTGGCGAATCTCCTTCAGGATACGCACATACGCCGCCGGCTCGGTACGCAACCGGTTGGTCTCGCTAAACACCTCCCGTGCCAGACGATCGTATTGCGCTGGGTTCGCGGAGGGTTTGACCGCAACGGAAGTGGTGCCGCAGCCTGACAGCCACGCAAGGCACAGCGTGATGAGACTGTAGCGAGTGAATTTGAGGAGGTTTCCAGGTTTTTCTCCAGAACGCATGACAACCACTTGGTGGGAAGTGAACAGGTCGAGTCATTTTCCCGCGAAACCGTGGTTAAAGGTCGTGAAGCAGTCCTCAGATCATGACGGCAAGCTGGGAGCAGGCATTACCAGTAGAGGAAGCCGATGGCACCAGAATGAGGTAAGCACAGAGGCCTGAGAACAGTAGTATC
>JBFEWO010000131.1:0-7807 GCA_041546305.1 Thiohalomonadaceae bacterium
ATGTTGACCATTCTGGCCCGTCTGATTCGTCCCTTGATGGTTCGGCTGTTTCCTGAGGTGCCTCCGGAGCATCCGGCGATGGGGGCAATGATCCTGAATATCTCCGCCAACGCCCTGGGGCTTGGCAATGCGGCAACCCCCTTTGGCATTCGGGCGATGCAGGAGCTCAATCGACTGAATGCCCATCCCGGCACCGCCAGTAATGCAATGGTGCTGTTTCTTGCCATCAACACCTCGAGCGTGACCCTGTTGCCGACCGGAGTGATAGCGCTGCGGGCTTCGGCCGGCTCGCTGGATGCGGCCGGGATCCTGCCGACCACCCTGTTTGCCACGGCCTGTTCAACTATTGCAGCGATTGTTGCCGCATTGATTTATCGGCGTTTCTTTCAGTTGGTACAAGTCACTCCAGGGACAGCCCCCGCCACGGTCACCGATGAAACAACCGTGGTAGAGCATGGCGCTTATCCCCTCTGGGTCTCCTTTCTGGCGCTGGGATTGTTAGTGGCGCTGATCCCCGTTACCGTGCTCTACGGCAAGGTCATCGCCCCCTGGATTCTACCAGGACTGATGGTCGGCTTTCTTGCCTTTGGCATGTGGCGTGGGGTATCGATTTACGAGAGCTTTATCGAGGGCGCCAAGGATGGCTTTCAGGTCGCTCTGCGGATCATTCCCTACCTGGTGGCGATCCTGGTGGCGGTGGGGATGTTTCGTGCCAGTGGGGCGATGGATATTCTGGTGGCGGTGTTGGGTCAGTGGACCACACCGCTCGGGATGCCGGCCGAGGCGTTGCCCATGGCCCTGTTACGGCCGCTCTCCGGGTCCGGCGCCTACGGGGTGATGGCCTCGATCATCAACGATCCGGCGATTGGTCCCGACAGTTACACCGGTTATCTCGTCACCACCCTCCAGGGCTCCACCGAGACGACCTTTTATGTGCTGGCGGTCTATTTTGGCGCGGTGCAGATCAAGCGCATTCGTCATGCCCTGTGGACGGCGCTGACCGCTGACCTGGTGGGTATCATCGCCGCCGTGGCTGCAGTTTCTTTCCTGTTCAGCCTTTAACCGCAAACAGATGAGTGAGAATGCACAGCTTGTAACCGTGGTGCCGGCGACCCCTGAGTTTGCTGAGCAGGCCAAGCTTATCGCCAGTCGCTGGGCGCTGCCATTTGCCGAACATTCGACGACCCCATTGCAGCTACGCCTGACTGATGCGCGACTCGAGTTGGTCCAGATCGGCGACAAGGCACCGGGGGCAATCTATGTCGATTTTGTCGCTGGTGCGGTGGCTCATCGACGACGTTTTGGTGGCGGACGCGGTCAGACCATCGCCAAGGCGGTGGGGCTGAAGGGCGGGGCGAACCCGACCGTCCTCGATGCCACCGGCGGATTGGGTCGGGATGGCTTTGTGCTGGCTTCCCTGGGCTGTCGCGTCACCCTGCTGGAGCGCTCACCGGTGGTGGCCGCCCTGCTTGAGGATGGTCTCAGGCGTGCGGAGGCCGATCCGGAGATCGGGGACTGGGTTGCTGAGCGTCTGTCGCTTATTCATACCGATGCGGTGGCCTGGATGGAGGCGCTTGATGAGCGGGACTTTCCGGACGTGGTGTATCTCGATCCGATGTTTCCCCACCGCCACAAGAGTGCGCAGGTGAAAAAGGAAATGGCACTTTTCCAGCAGTTGCTCGGTGGCGATGAGGATGCAGACAGATTGTTGCCGGCTGCGCTGCGGGTGGCCAAAAAGCGGGTGGTGGTCAAACGGCCCGATTACGCTCCGGTGCTGGGAGGAAAGCAACCCACGATGGCCATCACCAGCAAGAAGCACCGATTTGATGTCTATGTTGTCGCGGCGTTGCCATAACGCTTATTCGACAATAAAGACCTTGTCACCCACATCCATCAAACTAAAGATTTTCGCCATTGCACTGTTGGCAGTGCGTATGCAGCCATGGGATGCCCTGTTGCCCAGACTTGCGGGATTGCTGGTGCCATGAATGGCGTAGCTCTTGCCGATATTCAGGGCGTGGGTGCCTATTGCACCGCGAAAACAACGCTTGCCTCGCGCTATTGCCCCGGCATATTCCTCCTCCATGCTTTCAGGAATGCACCACTCGATGCCTTCCGGATCATGAACCTTCCAGCGTATCTGGTATTCGCCGGGCTCGGTGAAGTAGCAGCGCCCTCCTTTTTCTTTTGGTAGGCATCGGTCCATGCCCAGGGCCACGACCGTTTTGAAAATGACCGCCTTGCTCTCGTTGTTTTCCTCGATTACCCGCAGTTCGAAGTTGTGTTTGTCCACCTCGATGTAACGGGTGCTGCCTGCAGGGCGGGAGGAGGGTGGAAAGTGATATTTCGGCTGAAAGGTGGTTGCGTAATGGCTATCAACCCAGAGGGGGCGATCGGCTGGCTGCCACTTATTCGCGGGGAAATGTCCGGTGACGCGGAGCCACTTTCCTTCTGCTACATTTGAGGTGAACCGGGTGTCGCTGTCCCAGATTTCGACGATACGCCCATCCGGCGCATCGCGAACCACGGCAATAGTGGTGAGGGTCCAGGTTTGAGCCGGGGAACGATGGCTGTTTTCCGGTATTGCCGCGGAGGCATTGGCGTAGTGCCAACTCAGGGCAAGCAGCGAAATCAACAGCGGGCGTAGGCAATCCATTGACGGAGTGTATTTTGGCTCGTAAGAGGCTCAGTCTAACAAGCGAACTGCCATGTTCAAAATAGCACGATAGGAGGAACGCCATGGTTGATATTGCCGCGTTACTGGCCGACGAGGCCGAGGATCTGCTCGGACATACCTGTAAGGGCATTCCCAAATCGATGCTGCATCTCCCCGGTGAGGACTATGTCAGCCGGGTGATGGCGGAGAAGGATCGCAGCCCCGCGGTACTGCGAAACACGCAGCTGCTGTTCAATACCGGACGGTTGTCTGGGAGCGGTTATCTTTCCATCCTGCCGGTCGACCAGGGGGTGGAGCACTCGGCTGGCGCCTCTTTTGCCCCTAATCCGACATTCTTTGATCCAAGTGCCATCTGTGAGCTGGCTATCGAAGGGGGTTGCAACGCGGTTGCCTCGACCCTGGGTGTGCTTGGCTCGGTGGCGAGGCGTTACGCCCACCGCATCCCTTTTATTGCGAAGATCAACCACAATGAACTGCTGAGTTATCCCAATAGCTACGACCAGACCCTGTTCGGAACGGTCGATCAGGCCTTTGAGGTGGGCGCCGTGGCGGTGGGGGCAACCATCTATTTCGGTTCCGAGAAGTCGAGGCGCCAGATTCAGGAGGTCAGTGAGGCCTTTGCCTACGCCCATGAACTCGGGATGGTGACGGTGTTATGGGCCTATCTACGCAACAGTGCATTCAAGCATGAAGGTGTCGATTACCATACCAGTGCGGACCTCACCGGTCAGGGTAACCATTTAGCTGCGACGCTACATGCCGACATCATCAAGCAGAAACAGGCAACGAACAATGGCGGTTATAACGCCATCGGCTTTGGCAAAACCCATCCCAAGGTTTATGAGGAGTTGACCACGGATCACCCGATTGATCTGGTACGTTATCAGGTAGCTAACTGTTATATGGGACGGGTTGGAATGATCAACTCTGGCGGTCCTTCGGGCAAGGATGACCTGCACCAGGCGGTGCGCACTGCGGTGATCAACAAACGGGCCGGGGGGATGGGATTGATATCCGGCCGTAAGGCGTTTCAAAAGCCAATGAAAGAAGGGATTGCACTGCTTAATGCCATTCAGGATGTCTATGCGGACAAACGCATCGATGTGGCCTGAACCGTGAGATTGCACAAGTGGCCGTGTGGTTGAGGCTTACTCAAAACGACAAAGTGGGATACTGCATGAGGCGCTGGATTTCCTTCATGACGGCCTCCAGACCGGAGGCATAACATTCTGTTTCACCACGTTTAAGACTGGACTCCATGGCATCCACAGCAGATTTGAGCGCCGGGACGCCGCAGTAGGTGGCGGAACCGTTGAGTTTGTGAACAACCTCTTGCAAAGTGTCGAGATCGCCGTCGGCAAAAAGGGTAGGGAGTCGACGCTGATAGTCAGCAAGCTCATTTTGCAGCATCCGATAGAGATCGCGCGCCAGGCCTTCGTTACCGCCGGCGCGTTGCAGTGCCAGATTTTCATCAATCGCGCGAAGCGCAGAACTCATCCGTGTGATTCTCCAGACATGATTTACCTGAGAAAAACTCTACTGACAATCGTCATTGCTGACAAGCCCGTTTATAATCGAGGATTCACAGCTGTTACGAGAGTTTAGAGAAGCGATGACCTTCCCCACCATCGAATCCTTTGTCGGCAACACCCCTCTGGTTCGCTTACAGCGTCTGCCGGGCGGGACATCCAACACCATTCTGGTGAAGCTGGAGGGTAATAATCCGGCCGGTTCAGTGAAGGACCGCCCGGCACTCTCCATGATCCAGCACGCCGAGGCACGGGGCGAGATCAAGCCCGGGGATACCCTCATTGAGGCCACCTCTGGCAATACCGGCATCGCGCTGGCGATGGCGGCGGCCATCAAGGGTTACAAGATGGTGCTGATCATGCCTGAGAATATGAGTATTGAGCGCCGAGCCTCAATGCGTGCCTATGGCGCTGAAATCATTCTGGTGACAAAGGAACAGGGGATGGAGGGGGCCCGGGACCTGGCCCTGCAGATGCAGGCCGAGGGCAAGGGGACAGTGCTCGATCAATTCTCCAACCCGGACAATCCCCTGGCTCACTACGAGACGACAGGCCCGGAGATCTGGCGCGACAGTGAGCATAAAGTGACCCACTTCGTCAGCGCCATGGGTACGACCGGTACCATTATGGGCACCTCCCGCTACCTCAAGGAAGTCAGTCCATCTATTCAGATCGTCGGCGTGCAGCCGGAAGAAGGTGCCAGCATCCCCGGGATCCGTCGCTGGCCCAAGGAGTATCTGCCAAGCATTTTTGAGGCTAGCCGTGTGGACCGTACCATCGATATCGGTCAGCAAGCGGCAGAGGTGACGACCCGTCGCCTGGCCGCCGAGGAAGGCATCTTTTGCGGTATCTCCTCTGGTGGGGCCGTTGCGGCAGCACTGAAGCTCTCAGAGGAAGTCGAAAATGCGGTAATTGTCGCTATCATCTGCGACCGCGGTGACCGCTACCTCTCTACCGGGGTGTTTCCGGCCGAATAGAAATCAAATCTTGACCACAACGGCGCAGGGTTGTCTGTTCACTGTGCCTGTCGGGGAGGCCGTCCCCGGTAGCCCTGTCCTTGTGGTGACAGCATCCAATTAGTGAGATCCCATGGCAAGACGACGTAGAAAACCCCAGCTGCCTACTGAACCGGTGCAGGCGGTGATAGAAGATCTTTCCCACGACGGTCGCGGCGTGGCCCATATCGACGGCAAAACGGTGTTCATCGAGGGCGCGCTGAAGGGCGAAGAGGTCAGTTTTCTCTATGTGGAAAAGAAGCGCAACTACGATGTTGGCGTCGCGCAGGAAATCCACAAGGCCGCGCCTGAGCGGGTCGAACCAAAATGTGCAGCCTTCGGTGTATGCGGCGGGTGTGCGCTGCAGCACATGGCGGCGAGCCCACAGATCCTCGCCAAGCAGGAGGTGTTGCTGGAGAATTTCGAGCGTATCGGCAAGGTCAGCCCGAAAGCCATTCTTCCGCCGCTAGCCGGCCCGCAATGGGGCTACCGGCGCAAGGCACGCATGGGCGTACGCTATGTAGAGAAGAAGGGACGCGTGCTGATTGGTTTTCGCGAAAAGCGCAAGCCCTATATCTGCGACATGCACCGCTGCGAGGTATTGTACCCGACCGTCGGGGAACATCTGGATGAGTTGAGTGAACTTATCGGTTCGCTGGAGGCACGTGATCGCATCGCCCAGATTGAAGTGGCCGTCGATGACACGCAAACCGCACTGGTCTTTCGTAACCTCAAGCCGCTCAATCGCGATGACAAGGAAAAATTGCTCGCCTTTGCCAAGGCCAACAACTATTGCTTCTTTCTCCAGCCTGGGGGACCGGATAGCGTCGAGTCGCTCTGGCCAGAACAGATCCAGCTCAGCTACGCGTTGCCGGAGTTCGAGGTTCATTTCAATTTCACCCCTACAGGTTTTACCCAGGTCAACACGGACATCAACCGCAAGATGGTGCCCTATGCCATCGATATGCTCGAGGTAAAGCCGGACGAGCGAGTGCTTGATCTCTTCTGTGGGATTGGCAACTTCACCCTGCCGCTGGCACGACGCGCCCGCGAGGTGGTCGGTGTGGAGGGACTCGAGGAACTGGTGCAACGGGCCCGGGAAAATGCCGCGCTGAACGGCCTCGATAACGTCGAGTTTCATACCGCCGATCTTGCCAAGGAGGTCGAGCTGTTACCCTGGTGGTCCCAGGGGTTTGACAAGGTCCTGCTCGACCCGTCACGCGACGGCGCGATGGAGGCGATACCACACATTGCCAAACTGGGTGTGAAGCGTATTGTCTATGTATCCTGTAACCCGGCCACTCTTGCTCGTGATGCTGGGCTGCTGGTTAACGATCATGGCTATACGCTCGAGAAGGCCGGGGTGATGGACATGTTCCCGCATACTGCACATGTTGAGTCCATTGCACTATTCTCCAAAAAGTGATCTCGATGGCTGCAATACTTTTTTCTCTTATCGAATCCCCCAAGCACCCGAACCTGTCAGCGCTCTTCTCCCGCCTTGGTTACGAAGAGATACAGCTGACCTCGACGCGCAAGGCGGTGAGTCAGCTGAAGAAACAGGTGCCGGACGTTGTCGTAGCTGATTTTGTCTATGGGTTCAGCAACAACTACAGTGGCGTACATATCAGCAATCTGGATGTGTTTTTGATGAGTATGCCGAAGTTTGCACCGCAGGCCAGTGTGATTGTGTTGGTAGATCCTACTGAGATGGCGTATGCCGAAAAGATGCGGGATATCTTTCCGGTAAAGGCAATCCTGCCTTTCACGGTATCGGAGCAGGAGCTGGAATCACTTTTGGTCCGCTGAGAAAATCGGCGCTCGGCTCGACAGCGCCTTTTGCCCACGGACAGACAGGCAAGAGGATGTGCGTAATGGGTGTTGAGCTAATCAGGCAGCAGCTTAATCAGCTGGCAGATCCAAAGCAGGCAGCGAACCTGCAGCGTTTTTTCAAGACGGGACCCGGTGATTACGGTGAAGGGGACCGGTTCCTTGGCCTGCGGGTGCCGCAGATACGCAAGCTGGTCAAGGCGTTTGCAGCAACCCCGATTAGGGATATACAGCAGTTGCTGCGATCGGACATTCATGAGGAGCGGCTGCTGGCGCTGCTGCTCATGGTAGAGCGCTTTCAATCTGGCGATGAAAAAGAAAGGGAGAGGCTATATCGCCATTACCTGGCCTCAACCCGCTATATCAACAACTGGGACCTGGTGGATGCCTCGGCGGAGCACATCATCGGGGCGTGGCTGTTCGACAAGTCCCGCGAGCCGCTTTATCAATTGGCGAAATCCGGTTCGTTATGGGATCGGCGAATCGCCATCATGGCGACCTTTCATTTCATCAAGCACGGTGACTATGCCGAGACCATGCAAATTTCCGATTGTCTATTGCAGGACAGCCATGACCTGATCCACAAGGCAGTGGGCTGGATGCTGAGAGAGGTGGGCAAGCGTGATCCTCACTTGGAAGAGGCTTTTTTGCGCAAACATTACCGGGAAATGCCGCGCACCATGCTGCGTTATGCCATCGAGCGTTTTCCGGAACAAAAACGCCAGGACTATCTCAAAGGTCGAATTGCATAATGCAGCGAGACTTGAGACAGTGCA
>JBFEWO010000184.1:0-4602 GCA_041546305.1 Thiohalomonadaceae bacterium
TCAATGTCTGGGCCTCCTGGTGTACTTCCTGTCGTGCCGAGCACCTGGTGATCACCGAACTGGCCAATAGCGGCGAGGTTGAAATCGTCGGCCTCAACTACAAGGACCAGCCACGCGATGCCCTCGGCTGGCTTGGCAAGCTGGGTAATCCCTATGTTGTCTCCGTTTCCGATCCGAATGGACGGGCCGGCCTCGACTGGGGCGTCTACGGGGTGCCGGAGACCTTTGTCATCGATAAGAAGGGCGTGGTTCGCTACAAACAGATTGGCCCGGTCACCGAGGAGGCGGTTGCTGAAAAGCTCCTGCCACTGGTGCGTCAGCTCAAAGGAGAAGCCTCATGATGCGATGGTTTGGCATAGTGCTAATCGCCATTAGTACGACCCTTCATGCCCGTATCGAAACCCACATGTTCAATACTCCCGAGGACGAGGCGAGATACCAGACGCTCACCGAAGAGCTGCGCTGCCTGGTCTGCCAAAACCAGAATCTGGCCGACTCGAACGCCGAGCTGGCCCAGGACCTGCGCCGCCAGACCTATGAGATGGTACAGGCAGGAAAAAGCAATGAAGAGATCGTTGACTTCATGGTAGAGCGCTATGGCGACTTCGTGCTCTATCGGCCGCCGTTTCGCACGACCACCCTGCTGCTGTGGCTTGGCCCCTTTCTCATCCTCGGTGTCGGCGTGATCATCCTGCTGAACTTTATTCGTCGGCGCGCAAAAGAGCAGCCCACACGATTAAGTCCCGACGAGATTGCCCGAGCCGAACACCTTCTCAAACCGACACGTGAAGAGAAACCGTCATGATCCTTTTTTGGACACTTACGGTGGTGATGTTTGCCGCCGCTCTCGCCATCATCGCTCCGGCCCTGCTACGACAGCGCCAGCAGAAAGCGTTTGACCGCAACGCCCAGAATATTGCCATCGCCCGGGAACGGCTCGCCGAACTGGATGCGGAGCTGGCGAACGGACAGATCAGCGCCGAGGAGCATGCCAGCACCAAGCTCGAACTCGAGCAGGTGCTGCTGCAGGATCTGGACAGCGCACCGGTTGCCCCGGCTACCGTTTCCGCTCCCCAGGGCAAACTGGTCCTAGGCTCACTGCTTATTCTCCTGCCACTGGTCAGTGTGCTGCTGTACCAATATCTTGGCAGTCCCTCACTCATCACCGCCGAGTCCAATACCGCCCCGACGACTGGTCACGGTAATACCGCCACCGCAGGTAGCATGGCCGAACTGGCGATCAAACTTCGCCAACGGCTCGAGGAGAAAACGCCTGACGATGCCAATGGCTGGTTCCTGTTGGGTCGTACCTATATGACAATGAAGGATTACCCGGAAGCGGCACAGGCCTTTGACAAGGCCTACCTCTTACTCGGCGACCAGCCAGGGGTGATGCTTGCCCTGGCCGATGCCCTCACCATGACACAACCGGGGACGCCTAATAACCGAGCCGCAGAACTGGTGGAGAAGGCACTGGCTCTCGAACCGAACAACACCACCGCCTTGTGGATGGCCGGTCTCAATGCCGCGGACCGGGGTGAGTACATGAAGGCGCTTCGCCTGATGCAAAAACTCCATCCCCTGCTGGCCGATTCTCCCCAGGATCAGCAGCAACTGGAGCAGCAGATCAGCCGTGTTTCCGCCGCGGCCGGTGTGGAACCGCCCGTACTGGCATCGACTTCTGCCGAAAAGGCGGCGGACAAAGCCAACGCCGCAGCGGGGGCAAACATCAGGCTCAATGTCAGCCTCTCCCCCGCCATGCAGCAACAGGCAAAAGCCAATGACACAGTGTTCATTTATGCCAAGGCGATGAATGGCCCACGCTTCCCGCTGGCTGCAGCCCGTTATCAGGTCAGCGATCTCCCGCTGGAGGTTACCCTTGACGATTCACTTGCGGTCATGGGTGACGCCAAGCTCTCAGACTTTTCGCTAGTAAAGGTCGGTGCCATGGTATCGTCCTCGGGGAATGCCATCACCCAAAGCGGCGACCTTATCGGTGAACGCCAGAATATTCAGGTTGGCGATGGAGCGATCGTCGAGGTGGTGATCGACGCTATCCAACCTTAGCTGTAACTTTCACTGGCCGTGAGACTCATGGAGTAACCTTTTTGTTACCCCATATTCTCTCGGCCGGTGAACCGCTAAACCCATTCTCCCTCCTGCTGCACCTCCTGCCAGATTTGTACTCAACTTTTCCAGTCGAACAGCCTCCGCTAACAAGCAAGATACCACCATTTCAAACACGATAATTTTTTACTATCGAAATCCTCGAAATACTTATTTTTTTCTGATAAACGTCAAAACAATTAATTAATTCATTTTCTTCATAGTTTTTATCTATCGAAAATTTAGCGACGCTCTTTATTGACTATTATTCACATTTCGGGCGATTGCTTTATTTGATATTTCGTATTTTTTTTATAGTCTTTTTCAATTAGTCGCAGCCTCCTCTGCTACATAAAATACCGCACCTCAACATCCATCAACCGCTGTTAACTACTACCCAATCGCTTCACCAGTTTATGAATTTTTTATAGTTTTTCTCTATCAAGAAAACTAAATCCATGACGATACGAAATATCCATCACCAAGCAGACGCCCTGTTTTTTTCAAAACGTGAACTTCACACAAACTCTCCGTGACAGTCCAAACAGATTATTGCTCATCGATCCAACAAGATTACGCCCACTGATTCAGTCAAAGACATCTGTCCCAGATACTGAGTAAACAAACCCTGTCGCAGTCTCATACCGCTGATGAGACCGAGGTTTAACATGTCCCCCTCGATCACGGTTCACCGCACAGTCATCATCACGCTCTTCATCGCTCTTGCGGTGACGTTGACGATCAACGTTACGCGCGCGGCAGGTGATGCCAACCCCTCGGTAGGAGATCTGCTGCAGTTGAACAGTCACTCCGCGGTTCGCTCAGCACCCGATGGGAAGATCATCGATATCTGGGACGCCGAAACGAAGCTCACCCTCAGCACCGTGGAAGGGGACTGGATCAGGGTCGACAGTTACATGTTCCCTGGCGGCAACTGGCAAACCAGCCCGGGGCCGATCTGGATTTCACGCTATTACGTCAAAACCCTTCCGACAGATAAAAGCACAGCACCTGTCGCTAAGCACGTGGCATCACCGGTCAACAAGCGTGAACGTAAACCCGCCTCAGCAAATCTGAGTGAAACCGCCACTGCCCCCAGGACCCTTCGCCTGCAGAATCGCACGGAGGTCCGCTCCTCGCCCAATGGCCCGGTTATCGAGGTCTGGGAGGCCGGGACACCGTTCACCTCCAAAGCGGTCAGTGGCAACTGGATTCGTGTCAGTGGCTATTTCCCTGATAGAGGGTCATGGAAACCGAGCGAGCAGGCACGCTGGATTTCAAACGAAGCAACCAAAGGGAAAAGTGGCCGTGCAAAAAAATCGCCGCCACCAGCAGCAAGACCAATCACACCGACGACTTCTGTAGCCGGCTCGAAAAAGGCTGCGTCAACAACCAGCCGCGAAACCACCACAAAACCTCGTACCCTACGGCTACAACAGCGCGCACAAATCCACTCTGCACCTGATGGCAATGTCATTGAGGTCTGGGAGGCCGGTACACCGTTTACCTCCACCAGCATGAGCGGTAACTGGATTCGTGTCAGTGGTTACTTCCCCGATAATGGTTCCTGGAAGGCCAGCAAGCAGCCTCGCTGGATTTCACGCGATGCGATCGATGGCCCAACCACTCCTAAGGCAGCGCAGCAAGCCAGCGAGGCGGCGGCACAACGTACCCCCGGTAGCGATCTGGCTGCCGCGGTCTCTGTACCGCCCGCCGTAAAACCCGCCGTAAAAACAGAACGCAAGAAGAGTCGTGAGGAGGACACCACCAGGGATATACCGTTCGATCACTTTACTACCGGATTCCCGCTAACCGGTCCCCATCGCTCGGTGCCCTGCGAAAGCTGCCATCGCTCTGCTGTCTTCCAGGGCACACCGCGAGAATGCGTCAGCTGCCATACCCAGGGCCAGATCGCCGGCACGTCGGTCAAACCAATCAACCATATTCCAAGCACCAATGACTGTCAGAGCTGCCATGATGGCATGCGCTGGAGTTCGGTTCGCAAGGTCGATCACAGTGCCGTACTCGGCAAATGCGACACCTGTCATAACGGCAGCACCGCCACCGGCAAGAGCGCGAACCATATCGCCACCACAGCCTCCTGCGACAGCTGCCATACCACCCGCGGCTGGAGCCAGGCACAGTTTGACCACAGTAGTGCTCAGCCCGGCCAATGTGCCACCTGTCATAACGGCAGCACCGCCACCGGCAAGAGTGCGAACCATATCGCCACCACCGCCTCGTGCGATAACTGCCACACCACCAATGCCTGGACACCGGCGAGCTTCGACCACAGCACGGCAGTGCCCGGCCAGTGCGCCAGCTGCCATAACGGCACCACGGCACCCGGCAAGAAGACGGGCCACATTCCGACCACCGCCTCCTGCGACAGCTGCCATACCACCCGCGGCTGGCTGCCGGCGACGATGGATCACACCACCGTCAATCCTGGCACCTGTGCCACCTGCCACAACGGCAGCACCGCCCCCGGCAAGA
>JBFEWO010000019.1:0-28261 GCA_041546305.1 Thiohalomonadaceae bacterium
CGGTGGGTTTCCGGGATGATCTCGTCGGAGATCACAAACAACATCGCTCCCGCCGCCACACCGAGAAACAGTGGCAGAAACGGCTGGGCGATCCACACCAGAATCCCTCCCAGCAGCCCCCCCAGCGGCTCTACCAGGCCGCTGGCGATACTGACCCCTATCGCGGTGCTTCGACGGTATCCCACACTAAGCAACGCCACCGCCACCGCAAGCCCCTCTGGAATATTTTGCAGCGCAATCCCCAGCGCCAGTGTTGTCCCGGCGGTCATATTCTCCTGCATCATCCCAACCCCCACCGCCATTCCCTCGGGAAGGTTGTGCAGTGAGATAGCAAAGACAAAGAGCCAGATCCGACTTATCCGTCTGCTATCGGGCCCCTCACGACCGAGGTGAAGATGCTCATGAGGGACGAAGTGATGCAGTGACCAAAGCATCAGGGCACCGAGAGCAATGCCTGCAATCACCACAAGCACCCCCTGAGCCTCCCCATCAAACTGCAGGGTGCCATACTCGATACCAGGAAGGATGAGAGAGAAAAATGAGGCAGCCAACATGATGCCGGCGGCAGTGCTGAGCAGAATGTCCTCAGTGGTTTGAGAGAGTCGGCGGACAAAAAACACCGCCAAAGATCCGATTCCCGTGGCCATACCGGCGACAAAGCTTGCCATGAAGGCCGCGCCAATCGGCGACTGGATCAGGGCGGTGATAAGTAGCAACATCCGTTGAGCACCTTCACTTAACCTGTGTAAATAATCCTAGCCCAGGGCACAGAGAACACACGGCAAAAAAACACCCGATGGCCAATGCCACCGGGCGTTCCTGGGCGAGACAATGAGGCTCTCAACGGCGAGGTCAACCGGCCACTTTCAGCATGTGCGCCTTACCGTGGGCCTTGATGGCGACAAAGCGCAGAAAATCCTCGACGTTCTCGTAGTCCATCTTGACGATGTACTGTGCCAGAGCATCAATCAACTGGCGGGTCTCGGCGATCTCCTCATGACTGCGGCCGCAACCCTGGCAGTGACTGCCACCATCGGTACAGTTGTTTCCGCCCTGGCAGGGACTGAATTCCATCATAACCTCCAAAATAGTGTTATCGGACGAATCCCCAAGATGGCGGCGTACCAGCAATAATCAACCATACAGATATCACGGCTTTAGGGTTCCCGCCTCCTCACAGCCAAATCCACACCCGCGGTCTATGCTGTATTTTAAGGCTATTCGCAGAGGAAAAGGGGCATGCTGTTCAGGCAACTTCTCGAACCCGACTCCAGCACTTACACCTACCTCCTCAGTGATCCGGATACCGGGGTCACGGCGCTCATCGATCCGGTACTCGATACCGTGGATCGCGATCTTTCCTTGTTGCAGCAACTCGGCCTGAAGCTGGACTACACCATCGACACCCATGTGCATGCCGATCACCTGACCGGCGCGTTACGGCTACGCGAGCTGACCGGCAGCCGAATAGTCTATCCAGCGATGGTCGAGGCGGTTTGTGTGGACATCGGACTGCGCGAGAGGGAGGATTTTCGCATCGCCAACCTGGCCCTGCAGCCGCTTTTCACCCCCGGCCACACCAACCACCATCACGCCTATCTCATCGACAACGGCACCCAGAAGATGCTGTTCAGCGGTGATGCCCTGCTCGTCGATGCCTGCGGCCGCACCGACTTTCAGTCGGGTGATGCTCATGCCCTTTACCGCAGCATTCACGAGAAATTCTTCACCCTGCCCGACGAAACCCTGGTCTACCCCTGCCACGATTACGAGGGACGCTTCGTCTCCACTATCGCACAGGAAAAGAGTCGTAACCCACGGCTGGGCCAGTACAAGTCACTTGAGGAGTTCGTCGCCATCATGGAGAACATGGATCTTCCCTATCCTCGTAAAATTGATGTTTCCGTCCCCGGCAATGAGGGCTGCGGTATCTGTCCGGATCACCTCCCTGAGGCGTATCGAAAGCCCCTCTGCAAATACGATCAGGGCTGAACGCATTTTTTCATCCCCCTGTTGAACGAGGCTATAGGAGGGTAAGGGCAGGTGGGCCGTTAATCACTCAGTCTTTATCACTACACCGGGAGGAGGGGGGAAGAACCCGATCATCCGATCCGGCACCTCGTGGCGCAGCACCTGGTTGAGCGCACCGTTCTCGATCACGAAGCAGGCAAAGATCATGATGATTGTCGGCATCACCCCGATACGGGTCAGGGCAATGGCGAGAAAGTGGCTCGGGCTGTGCGGGTCGAGTGTCTGTTCCAGTCCCCAGCTGATGAATAAAAGCAGCAGGGTCAGGGCAAAGCCGATAATAAGCAAACGGTAGTTGTGCAGCGCCAGACGCCAATGCATGTGGACAAACCAGGGACCGCTTTGGGCCAGCGAGCGGCTTCGCATCCAAGTGAAGAGAATAAACAACAAGGAGACGATGATCGGCAGCACTATCCCGAGCCGGCCAATGCCGAGGAGGATAGCCATCGGCCCGAGCAGCAGCAGAGAACCGAGGTTGACCATAAACAACTCGTGTGCGGCCTTGGCGGGCTTGACCAGGGCTTCATCGATATCTACGACCATGCCTTTACTTCTACTTCCCGTTCGACGACACCGGCAATAGTAGCAGCGTGAAGGCCAGGATTCACAGGATGGAGCGCACACCCGAAGCGGTAAACTCAGACTTGCCCTCAGGCGGCGCTTTCCACACGATTTCGTCCCTGCCCCTTTGCCCGGTAAAGCGCTTCGTCGGCTTGTGCCAGCAGCATCGGAAAGGTCTGTCCCGGTTCGAGCATCGCCACACCGAGGGAGGCCGTTACCGACGGCAGCGGCTCACCGCCAGTCCCGTCAAGAGAGGCCTCAGCCACCGCCTGGCGCAAGCGCTCTGCAGCCCCCGCCACCTCCTCCGCTCCGGCATACTGCAGGAGGACAACGAACTCCTCACCGCCATAACGCACGGCGAAATCCTCGGCGCGCAAAGAGCGCTTCAGTGTCGCTCCCAGTACCCGCAGTGCGGCATCACCGGCCATGTGACCATGGGTATCGTTGTAGTGCTTGAAATGATCCACATCCATCAGGATCAGGGCGAGGGGGGTGCCCGCGATCTGTGCCCGCTCGACCAGACGATCGGCCATCTGCTCCAGCCAGAAACGGTTGAACAGACCGGTGAGGGGATCGATCAAGGCCTTCTGTTCGAGCTGACGCTGCATCAGCAACGACTCGTTCAACACATCAATATCGCTTCGCAGACGGGAGGAGAGCCGGTAGAGCAGATTCCTGGAAACCGTATGAGAGGTGCTGACCAGATGCCAGAAGGCATCTCGGCCAATCGCCAGGAGGATACTGGGTTCAGCGGCACTGACGCAGTTCACAGTCGGTTTTTCATCCAGCATGGAAAGCTCACCGACACACTCACCGGGCAGGATAATACTGCTCACCGGCCGACCTTCCCGTTTCAGGGCGCCGCGTAACAGGATATAGAGCTTGTCATTCAACTGACCGGGGCGGAGCAATACTTCGCCCGCCAGTAACTCCCGCACTTCGACGACATCTTGCAGCCATTCCAGGGCATCAGGGCTCTCACCATGAAACAGTGGCAGTTCGGCCAGCACCTCGGTGCTCAACATCGCACATAAACCAGTGCTAATCCCTATCACCGTTTCCGATGCTTCCGCTCTAGACATCCCTTCACTCCCTCTTGCACGACATCACCTTATTATTCTTAGCGCTTCACTCAGGAATTACTGTGGAGTCTGTCAGAATCCTGGAAAAAGGTCCATCGCCGCTACTCATGCACCGGAGGGCCTTCAGCGCCGTGTCAGCAGGTAAACGCGTTCGGTGATGCTGACTCCACGAGGCCCCTCTGCCCCTTCCCAGCACGCCTTGAGTGCAATGGAAAAATCCCTCTCATAGAGTGAGTGAACCTCCTCATCCGTCACTGAGAAAGGCGGGCCCTCCAGGGTTTCCGGCGGATACTCCATCGTCACCAGCAGAACATGGGCCCCACCAGGAAGCAAGGAGGACATCTGTTGTGCATAGTCCTTGCGCATTGCGGGCGGCAAGGCGATCAACGAGGCCCGGTCATACACCGCCCGGACTTCCCCGAGCTCGGCCTGGGTCAGGGCAAAAAAATCCCCTGCGAGTATTTCCACTCCTTCCGTGGCATAACGGGTAAACGGCGGCTCCTCCGCCACGGTCACCGGGAGATCATTCTCACTGAAAAACGCTTCGACCGCCTTGGCACTTAGCTCGCTGCCCAGCACCAGATATCCTTGTTGGCGTAGCCATAGCATATCAAGACTCTTGCCACACAGCGGCACAAATACCCTGGCACCCTCAGGCAGCCCCAACTCTGCCCAGTGAGAGGTCTGGTACTGATTTATTTCCGACTGATGAAAACCGATCTGATTCTGCTCCCAGCGCTCCAACCAAAATTCATGCTTCATTGTGGGAAATCTCCGATAATTCAGTAATTGCTCGACAATATGGCGGCGGAAAATGCCGGCTACAAGTTTGTAAACCCCACCTGTCAGCTACTCTGTACCGGATAGCTAATCCGGAACCTTGAGTGTCTGGTAGTAATGTTCACGGTACTCTTCCAGTAACAGCTCCGCCTGCATCTCATCGACACCCGCGGCTTTCAGGGCAAAGCGGGCCAATTGCAGACTGGCCTCCAGATTCTCGGAAGCGACACCGGAGGCACCCTGGACCAGCAACTGCTTACAGCGGGAGTGGCTATGGCCGCGGGCAAAGATCGGTAATTGCGGGTGAAGACGACGGATCTCCGACACCAGTTGCTCCACCACATCGGGATTGTCCACCGCCACCACGATCAGATCGGCGTCGGCCACGCCGGCACTCTCCAGTACCTCGGATTGTTTGGCATTACCGTAAAAGACGGCAAAGCCCTTCTCCCTGCCCCACTCCACCAGTTTGGAACGCATCTCGATGGCAACGTAACTGACCCCGGCATCGCGCATCAGACTAGCGATACGCTGTCCCATACGCCCAAAGCCGGCAATGATCACCTTTGGTGTCTCCTCCAGCTCCACATGCCGCAAGGTAGGGTCCACCTCCTCGATTTCGCCAATCATGTCCTCGTCCTTGCGCTTTGGAAAACGGATGGCAAGCAGCGGGGTAATCACCATACTCAACGCCACCACCAGGATCGCTTCCTGATACAGACGGGAGCCGAACAGTCCGGCGTGCAGCGCCGTACCAAACAGGACAAAACCGAACTCACCGCTCTGCGCCAGCAACAGGGCCAAACGGCGCGAAGCCAACAAGGTGACATTGAACAGTCTGGCCACCGCCCAGAGCACGGTGGCTTTGATGGCGATCAGCGCCAGCAACAACAGCACGATCCGCCCCGGCGCTTCGACCATTACACCGAGATTCACCATCATGCCGACGCTCATGAAAAACAGGCCCAGCAAAATGGCACGGAACGGCAGAATATCTGCCATGATCTGGTGCCGAAACTCTGAATCAGCAATCAGCAGCCCAGCGAGAAACGCACCCATGGCCATGGACATGCCCGCATGTTCGATAAGCACGGCGGTACCCAGCACCAGCAGCAAGCCGGTTGCCAGAAAGATTTCCTGTGAGCCATGCAAGGCGACCCTATGTAGCGCCGGCCGCAACAGGTAGCGGCCAACCAGGATCACCAGCACGACACTTCCAATCGATTCAGCCAGCGCCTGCCCGACATCCCCGCCGAGCGAGCTCTCCGGGTTGGCCAGTAGCGGCACCATGGCCAGCAATGGCACCACTGCCAGGTCCTGCAGCAACAAGATGGCGAAAGCGGCACGGCCGTGAGTGGTCCCCAGCTCTTGGCGCTCGGTCAGGATTTGTAAGACAAAGGCAGTCGATGACAATGCCAGTCCCAAACCGAGCAACACGGCCACTGGTGGTTGGAGCCCTGATGCCACAAGTGCCAATGTCAATACCAGGCCGGTCGCCACCACCTGTAAACTACCCATACCAAACACCTGCCGGCGCATCAGCCACAGTCGTGCCGGTTTGAGTTCAATACCTATAATAAACAGCAGGAAGACGACACCAAGCTCCGCCAGACCACTGATCTCTTCGACGTCGGTCACCAGTCCAAGCCCACCGGGGCCGATTAGCATCCCCGCAGCGAGAAAGCCCAACACACTCCCCAGACGTAGAAATTGAAACACTGGGACGATCAGTACAGCAGCACCGAGCAGGACGACCGTCTGGTTCAGGCCTTCATTAAGCATTGTTCGGAATCTCTATCATCTAATATCGAAACCTTAAGTTTACTGTCTCGGCAGGGTTTTCGCATTTCTTTGATTCCCGCCCCGGCGCGGAGGTACAGAACGCTTCATGAAGCCGCCCCACGTCTTTTACAAAACAAATTATTGTGAATCAGCCCATGACAGATATCGAACTAACTGTTTCAGTTTCTTTTCTTAAACCTTTCTTAAGGAATAAATGTTGTTTGTTTCAAAAATGCCTATCAGTTCCATTAATTTGCTGCAGTGGTTAACGGAATCTCCCGTCTACGGCACTAAACTGTAATCGTGGCAAGTGCGAAACAACACAAACAACTGCAACAAGGAGTATGTCATGAACAACGTAATTAAATTCTCTACCATTGCTACCCTTATCATGGGTTTTTCCAGTGCAGCCATGGCTGAAAACCGTGTGCCTGCCGAGCTGGCTGCAACCATCACCCCCGAGTATCGCATCAACGATATGAAGACCACCCAGGGTAAACAATTTGTCTGGGTAAAGCAGATCGAAGGCCGTGATGAAAATGGCAAGGTGCATGTCCTGTTCAATGAGCCGCAGGGTGCTCTGCTGCCGATGGACAAGCTGACCGAAGCCCACAAACTTATCAACCCATCACGCGTGGAAAAAAAGGGTGCATACCGCGAGCTTAATCTGCAGCTTGACGAGGCTTCACTCACCATGGGCGAGACTGGCATGACCTATCAGCCGCTTCCGATGGATATCGACACCAACCTGGTACTGCGCGGTCAGGTGAACGTCAAGAAATTTGAAGTGAGCTCTAAAGGCCTGTCGCTGGTTATGCCCGCATCACACAAACTGGCCAAGCTTCAGAACTAAGCGGCTTGAGTAGCGGAATATAGTTGACACTGCAAACAATAATCATAAAAGCAACACAGGTTCGGTTCGACAAATAAACTTCAGTCGCTCCCCCCCAACCTATACCCCCCTTTGCGGGCCCACACCGGGCCCCTTTTTTTTTGTAACCTCGAAACATTATCGTTACGCTGCCTAACGCGGTAAAATGTCTCTAGCCATTAATTAGCACGTCAATATCCCTACAAAAAACAGGTACGTTGTGGCAGGTAACCCTATTCGCCGAATACTCACCACCGTCATTCCCGGCGGCACTCTCTTTCTCATCCTGGTTCTCGTTTCATCACTCACGGAACTTTCAGATTGGGTGCAGTTACTCTTCCCCCTTTATCCGCTCGCTGCAGTCTCGGTAGCACTATTACTCGGATGGCGATTTGATCGCAGCCAGCTGTTTTTCATCACCGCGGTGATTGCTCTGGCCGGCGGCTTGTTGCTCACCGTTGGTAGCCGGCACGATGCTGTGGGCCGTATTGCCACCGATGCGGTGCTCACCCTGTTACCGCTAAATATTGCCCTTTTTTCCCTGCTCAAGGAACGGGGCATTTTCACCCAGCATGGCCTGGTACGCTGGGCCATCATCATGGTACAACCAGGGATCATCTGGGCCCTGGTGCACTACCAGCAATACTACTGGCTCGGCATCTTTGACACGCCAATCCTTCCTTCCGCCATGCACAATTTCATTCCTCTTGAACAACCAGCGTTCATCAGCTTTCTGCTTGCCTTGGCAGTGACTGCCTACCGGGGACTCTTTCTGCTCAGGCCGATGGAAGCAGCCCTTTTCTGGCTCGTTGCCCTGATATTCTACAGCCAACTTGTCGGGCACTCTCACGAAGTATTCAGCCTCTTTCTTGGTACCGGCATTCTTGTTCTTATCATCGCTGTGATTGAAATTACCCACACCATGGCCTTTCGCGACGAGTTGACCGGCTTGGCCGGAAGACGCGCCCTGAACCTGGCTTTGGCCCAGCTAGGCAATCGCTATAGCATCGCCATGATCGATGTGGATCACTTCAAAAAATTCAATGACACCTACGGGCACAATGTTGGAGATGAGGTACTGAAAATGGTCGCCTCTCAACTGACACGTATAAGCGGTGGTGGAAAACCGTTTCGTTATGGCGGTGAGGAGTTCACCGTACTCTTTCCCGGCAAGCATCGTGAGGTGGCCATCCCGTATCTTGAACAATTACGAGAAAGTATCGCCTGTACACCCTTTATCGTCCGTGACACCTCTCGCCCAAGAAAAAAACCGGAAACGCACAAAAAAGGAAGCACCCGGGAGGTCGCTATAACTGTCAGTATTGGCGTTGCCGAGCGTACCGCTGAACACACTCTCCCGCAGGAGGTTCTCAAGGCGGCCGACAAATCTCTCTACCGCGCCAAAAACGCTGGGCGCAATCGAGTAGCCTGACCCATCCTGGCAATCAGCCAGAGAAGACCCAACTAGCCTCTGCTGTATTTAATCGCGTTTCGGGTACAGTATAAGACGTGAAAACTCATTCAGGTGATTAAGTGTTTCGGCAGGCAGTCGCCTGGAAATTTTATCCTGCATTACAGCCATATCACTCCGCGCCACATGCAGCTTGTTGCGCCCCAGTTCGGTCAGATGTATATGAAACGAACGCCGGTCGATGGGATTTTCCACGGTTCTCACTATACCGGTTCTGATAAGCTCATTGATCATTACACTCGCCGTGGCACGCGTAATATTTAGCCGCTTACTCATCTCCGTCACCGTCGCATCGCCACTGGCATCGAGCTGCTCCAACAGCCTGAACTGTGGCACACGCAGCCCCGAGTACATCAACGCAACTGTTATTTTCTTTTCCAAAACCTGTAGTGCGTTAATCAGTTCAACCAAACTCATCTCCGACATTTTCTTCCCTAGCATCTCATCCTGTTTGTTAGCACAACTAACAAATTTTTTTAATTTGTTCGCACCATGCCTGGACGCTTAAATATCCCCATGCGTTACAGACTATCCCAAATCTGTTGGCGCTCGGCAACCGAACAGCAACGCAACAACAAGAACCTTAACGGAGGCGCTATGACACAGGCGACTGAGTTACAAAGTCACCCCACTAACGATCTTCACTCACAACTTCTTGCGCTTGAACAGGAAGTGCGACAACTGCGCGAGCGCGTACCCGAGGACAAGGTATCGATCATTCTCCTCTCCAGTGATTTCGACAAAGCGATGGCTGCCTTCATGATGGCCAATGGTGCAGCCGCCATGGGCATGGAGGTTTCCATGTTCTTCACCTTTTGGGGTTGCAGTGTCATCAAGAAAGGAAAAAAACTTCGTGGCAAAAAGTTTAGCCATAAATTGGTGAACCTTATGCTGCCTGGCAGCAGCAGGGATCTGGCTCCCTCCAAGATGGCCTTTGCCGGTCTCGGGCGCAAATTTTTCAATCATATGATGGATGGGGAAATGGCCTCCCTTGAGGAGCAGATCGATCTGGCAAAAGAGGCAGGCATAACATTTCAGATTTGCGCACCGTCCCTTGGACTGATGGGCTTTGATGATGACGAATGGGTGGTCCCGGTGGAGGTCTGTGGCGTTGCAGCCATGTACGGCACCGCCCTGAATGCGCGTACCGCCTACTTTATCTCCTAAAAACCTGTACGGTTTAGCCAGGAGGTATTACCGTATAGTGGATGGTCATCGCATGGATGCGACCATCCCGGATCAGGTAGGAATCCGCGCCATCCTCTACCCGTGCACCATTCTCCGCCTCAGCTGTCCACTCAAGGAATCCCATTTCCCCCTCAGCCATGATGTTGGTATAAACCCATTTACCGCCAGGCAGCTGATCATTCAGCAGTTGTACTTTTTGTTTCACCCCATCGATACCACGAAATAGGCCGTACCCCGTCAGGAGCACGATTTCTTCTGCAAAATTTCGCGCCAGGTCAGTTTCAAAATCCCATGTCATAGCCAGGTTGAGATGATCATCCAGGACCTCGCGTGCTGTTCGAATCACCATTCACTACCTCCGCTAATACCAAATTTCCATACACATTTATTTGAGACAAATAAATATAGCTTCCTGCCGTGACTGAACAAGGCCAGAGGCCTGACTCCAGCCCATAAATAAGATAACGGACCTACAGTGGGCAGGTGGGGTCTATAATGAACCAGCACTGTAAACCACATTTTTTGTAGTGTTCTTAATGGATTGTGCGTTGGTTTTCACAGCTTGTCGTTTCCGAACGTTGACTATTCAAACAGCCGCCGTATGATGAAAGGATGAAGAGTAGGTTGAAACATCGGCTTGGGATTTTGCTGGCGTGCCTTTTGGCGATCGCTCCGCTTGGTCGAGCCATGGCCGATAGCCACAATCTGCCGCCGCACGCCCAGAAGCCTGCTTCAGCAGCAGTGATGCACATGGGTGATGTCTCCCACCACGACATGTCCTCCCATGAATGTGCTGAGTGCCCCCCTTCACACACCTGTGACGGCACAGACTGCTCCTGCAATCAATGCACATCCCACATCACACTGCTGCCTGTACTTGCCGGAGTCGATATAGAGCACCGCTCCCAAAGCGTCCCGTCAGGTGAGTATCACCTGGACACTCAACACCCCACACCGCTCGACCGCCCTCCTCGAAGCTAATTCCTCGTCGACAAACACCCGCAATTTTACTGTCGTTTCACGGTAACAACCCTAATGGTTTGTTACCGTAGAGGAAAAAAACCATATGAGAATCAAATACCCCTCCCATGGCGCAGGGTTCAGTGTGTCGCGCCGACGTTTTGTGCAGGGCGTTGCCGCTGGCTCGGCCCTCGCCGGACTCTCACCTTCGGCACTTTATGCGGCACTGCAGCATCAGGGACCACAGACCCTTCGTGGTAACACCTTTAACCTTACCATCGGCGAACAGCGGGTGAATTTCACTGGCAGTACTGCTCGCGCCACCACGATCAATGGTTCGCTTCCGGCACCGATACTTCACTGGCGCGAAGGGGACACAGTCACCCTCAATGTCACCAACCTGTTAACCGAAGACAGTTCCATCCACTGGCATGGGATCATCCTGCCAAGTGCCATGGATGGTGTGCCTGGGATCGCGACCGGTTTTCATGGCATCAAGCCAGGGGAAACCTTTACCTACCGCTTCCCGGTACGCCAAAGTGGTACCTACTGGTATCACAGCCACTCCGGTTTTCAGGAACAGACCGGGCTCTACGGAGCCATCGTCATTGATCCGGCCGAACAGGATCCCTTCAACGCCGATCGTGACTATGTGGTGTTGCTCTCAGACTGGTCCGATGAGGATCCCAACGACATCTACCACAAACTGAAAAAACTCAGCCATTACTACAATTTCAATGAGCGTACCCACGCCGATCTAATGGCCGACATACGCAGCAAGGGGATAGCCGGCGCCTGGAATGATCGTAAGATGTGGAACCAGATGCGGATGAGTGATCGGGATCTCTCCGATGTCACGGGCTACACCTACACCTACCTGATGAACGGCCAGACCCCAGCCTCCGGCTGGACCGGACTGTTTCGCCGTGGTGAGCGTGTCAGGCTGCGATTCATCAACAGCGCGGCCATGTCCTTTTTCGATGTACGCATCCCGGGGCTAAACATGACCGTGATCGCCGCCGATGGGCAGTACGTCGAACCGGTAACAGTTGAGGAGTTTCGACTCGGTGTCGCGGAAACCTATGACGTGATTGTCGAACCTAACGAAGATAGTGCTTACACCATCTTCGCCCAGGCCCTGGACCGCTCCGGATACGCCTGCGGCACCCTCACCCCTGACCCGGCGATGAGCGCCGAAGTCCCCGCCATGGATCCGGTACCTACTCTCAGTCATAGCGACATGGGGATGGATCACAGTATGGCGGGACACGATATGGCGGCAATGGACCATAGCAGTCACGACATGAGCGCGATGAACACCATGGACCATAGCGCACACAACATGACCGCTATGAACTCCATGGGCCATAGCGCACACAACATGACAGCGATGAACTCGATGGGGCATGGCGGCCAGGAGATGAGTGATCCGATGGCCTCCATGGACCACAGTGGTCACAACATGGGGGCGATGCCAACAGCCCCAATGGCTCACTCCAGTCATAGCGTCAGGCGCACGGTTCCACTCAGCCCGCCACCTGGGCAACGCGCCAGATTTAACATGTCCGACTTCAGCACCTCACCGGTACACCATGCCGAAAGCGAGTTTGGTCCGCAGGTGGACATGCACGCCGATGCACCCCGCTACCGTCTCGATGACCCTGGTGTGGGTCTACGTGACAATGGCCGCCGAGTGCTGACCTATGCTGATCTCTATCATTTACGAGGCAGTGTCGACCCACGCGACCCGGACCGCGAGATCGAGCTTCATCTCACCGGCAACATGGGTCGCTATATGTGGTCCATCAATGGGGTGAAATTCGCCGATGCCGAGCCACTGCGCTGGAAGCTTGGCGAACAGGTACGTGTCACTCTGGTCAACGACACCATGATGAATCATCCGATGCATCTGCATGGCATGTGGAGTGATTTGGAAACCGGAGACAATGATTTCCTACCCCGCAAACACACGGTGATCGTGCAACCCGGCTCGCGTATCAGCTACCGGGTAACGGTCGATGCCGAAGGCAGCTGGGCCTACCACTGCCATCTGCTCTATCACATGCTTGGCATGTTCCGTACCGTGACCGTCAGCTAGGAGAACAACAATGATGATGAAAGTATTGATCCTGCCGGTACTCCTGTGCGTTTCCGTGACAAGCTTTGCCATGGGAGAAGATGACCCGCTGATCGCTATGTTCAAGCTCGATCAACTGGAACTCCGTGACACCGATGCCGGTAATACCACCGCCTGGAAAGCCGATGCCTGGGCAGGCTATGACCTCAACAAGCTCTGGCTGAAAACCGAAGGAGAGTACCACCAGGGGGAGACCGAAGAGGCCGAGCTGCAACTGCTTTATTCCCGGGCACACTCCTCCTTTTGGGATGCCCAGATCGGCGTTCGCCGGGATTTTCGCCCGCACCCACGGCGTGATTGGGCCGTGTTCGGCATCAAGGGACTGGCGCCCTACCTGTTCGATGTAGACCTGGCACTGTTTGTCGGCGAGGAGGGGAGGAGTGCGGCACGACTCGACGCCGAATATGAATACCTCTTCACCCAACGGTTGATTCTCTCGCCGGAGGCGGAGATAAACGTCTACGGCAAGGAAGACCCCGAACTCGGCCGCGGCGCCGGCCTCTCCGATATCACTCTTGGCCTTCGACTACGCTATGAGATCCGACGGGAATTTGCTCCCTACCTCGGTGTTCAGTGGTTCGGGCTTTTCGGCGACACGGCCGACTTTACCGAAGCCGCTGGTGGCGACACCCGCGAAATGATGGGGGTCGCCGGAGTACGGGCCTGGTTCTGAACCCCAGTTCCGGGTTAAAGCAACAAACTCAGCCCGCCATAGAAAAATCGACCTGACACTTTCTGTCGGGTCGATTTAAAACCCACCTCGCTTTCTCCAATAGACTGGCAAACCCAGCCCCTCTCAACTATCTGTTTATCTGGGATAAAGAGGCTTAGGAGTTGGTAATGAAGGAAAAAAAGGGGCACTCACCAGCAGGACAACTATTGCTACGGAACAGCGGGGAAAGGCATCAGTTTCCGCCCACGGTCATAGAAAAAACGTTGATGCGGCTAATACTTAAAGCACTGGGAGAGCCGGATATCCGTGTTGTTCTGTGGGATGGCAAGGAACTTGAGCCCTCTACCGGTGCGCCGACACTGGTACTGCGCGAACGCTCTGCGCTATGGCGCCTGCTCTACTTACCGACACTACACTTTGGGGACGATTACAGTGCCGGGTGTATCGAGGTCGAGGGTGGCCTCGAGGCGTTTCTCGATCGGTTTTATGCCGCCTGGCCACGGCAACCCCAACCGATGGGATTGCTGCAGAAAGCGCTGAACAACTATCGCCACCTGCGCGGCAATCCACCGGAACGGGCGCGCGATAATATCTATCACCATTACGATATCGGGAACGATTTCTACCGCCTCTGGCTAGACGAAGAGATGGTTTATACCTGCGCCTATTACGCCCCGGGAATCACCACCCTGGAGGCCGCTCAACAGGCCAAAATGGAGCTGGTTTGCCGCAAACTACGCCTCAAGCCGGGCGAAACTGTCGTTGATGCCGGCTGCGGCTGGGGAGCCCTTGCTCGCTATATGGCACGGCATTACCACGTCAAGGTTCGCGCCTTCAACGTCTCCCGTGAACAGATCGCCTTTGCCCGGGAACGAGCTCGCGCCGAAGGGTTGGATGGACAGGTGGAGTTCATCGAGGACGATTACCGTAACATTACTGGCCGCTATGACGCCTTTGTCTCGGTCGGGATGCTGGAACATGTCGGGCTCAAGCACTACCGGGAACTCGGCGCGACCATTGACCGCTGTCTCACGGAAAACGGGCGTGGACTGATTCACAGCATCGGTCAGAACCAACCGCTCCCTACCAGTACCTGGACCCAGCGCCGCATCTTCCCTGGAGGCTATCCACCCACCCTGTGCGAGATGACCGACATCTTCTCACCGTATGATTTTTCTGTGCTCGATGTGGAAAATCTGCGTCCACACTATGCGCAGACCCTGCGTGACTGGCTAAGTCGCTTCGAACAAAATCGCGACGAGGTGCGGAGTATGTACGATGAGAACTTTATCCGTACCTGGCGTCTCTACCTCACCGGCTCCATAGCCAATTTTGCCTACGGTCATCTGCAACTCTTCCAGGTGCTGTTCAGCCGCCCGAAGAGCAACGCCCTGCCGGCCACGCGTGACGACCTTTACCATCATGAGTACTGAACACTTCGATGCGGTTATCGTCGGCGGCGGACCGGCCGGCTCCAGTAACGCTCGCGCACTAAGTGCAGGCGGGCTCAAGGTCCTGGTACTGGACAAAAGCACCTTTCCCCGCGACAAGGTCTGCGCCGGCTGGATCACAGCTCAGGTAGTCGCCCTGACAAAACTTGATCTGAGAGACTACCGTCAGGGACGAACCCTGCAACCGATTCGCCGCTTCCGCACCGGCATGCTGGGCGAGAAGATGGTCACCACCGGCTACGACGAAGTGGTCAGTTACGGCATCCTGCGCAGTGAGTTCGACAATTACCTGCTGCAGCGCTGCGGTGCAGAATTGCGTCTGGGCGAACCGCTGGGCACACTCCAACGGGACGAAAACGAATGGCTCCTGAACGGCAATATTCGCACCCCCCTGCTTATCGGAGCAGGAGGCCACGCCTGCCCTATCGCCCGCCGTCTCAACCCGCTGACCAATAGCCAGGGTGAGATTGTGGTGGCTCAGGAAGCTGAGTTCCCGCTCAGTGCCAGCCAACTCGCCCGGTGTAAGGTGCAACAGGGCGCACCGGAGCTCTATTTCCTACCTGAACTCGATGGCTACGGCTGGTGCGTGCGCAAAGGGGACTATCTCAACATCGGCCTGGGGCGCACTCACAATCAAAAGCTCGGTGCCTATGTTGACTGGTTCCGCCGCTACCTCATCGAGGAGGGACGTGTACCGGAAGATATCCCTTCCAACTTCCGCGGTCATGCCTATCGCCTGGCCAACGGACTTGCTGCCCGACAAGTTACTGATGATGGGGTGTTACTGGTAGGTGATGCGGCCGGTCTGGCCTTTCCACAAAGCGGTGAGGGCATTCGAACCGCGATTGAATCGGGGATGCTTGCCGCGCAAACGGTCCTCGCTGCCCAGGGCAACTTCCGCAGAGCGAACCTTCAACCCTACGAAGAGCAGCTCAAAGAACACTTCGGAAAGCAGGGAGCAATAGCATCGGTACATTTTCCGCAGGCACTTCGCAATTTAATCGCCCATCTGCTCCTGTCAAACCCGTTCCTTACCCGGCGTATCCTGTTGGACTCCTGGTTCCTGCATCCGGGCTAGTGCCTTCTCGGCAATTCGGCATTGAATAGGGTTAAAATAGCGACCTTCTGAAACCACCATATGGTTGCAGATACACAGATGTTTCTCTCAATCAGATACTGTCCTCATGACGGCGTCCTCCCTAGAAAACAAATCACCATGACTCATCACTCTCTATACCACCCACATAAATTGCGCTAGTATCACAAAGGGACCAATCTTGGAGGTCCTCCAAAAGAAGGGAGTAATGAACTCCTCACTGGCACGCAATGAAGGAAATACAATTAAAAGAAAAGGAACCCCTATCATGCACCGCAGCCTCCTTTTTAGCTTACTCCTGATGCTCACTACCGCTGCTCGCGGTGAAACCCTCAACATATACAACTGGTCTGACTATTTGCCAGAGATGGCTATCAATCAGTTCAGTTATGAGACTGGCATAACTGTCAACTACATCACCTATGAGAGCAACGAGGAGATGTATGAGCGGGTAAAGACGAGTTCCGGTGAATATGATCTGATCGTCCCCTCCACCTATTACGTCAGCAAGCTCCGCGCGGAGGGGCTATTGCAGCCCATCGACAAGGCCAAGCTGAAAAACCTACAGAATCTTGACGAACGCCTGCTTAACCAAAAACATGACCCTGAGAATTCTTTCAGCATCCCCTACCTGTGGGGAACTACATCGATCTTTATTGATCTTGCTCAGTTAAAGACTGCGCCCCCCAAATCATGGGCTGATTTGTGGCGCCCTGAGTTCAAAGGCAAACTGATTCTCACCGACGACATGCGTGAGGTCTTCCACGTCGCCCTGCGCACACTCGGTTACTCCGGTAACAGCACCAATCCAAAAGAGATCGAGGCCGCTTATAAAAAGCTTCTCGCCCTCCAAGCCAGTGTCGTTGAATACAACTCAGACGAGCCACGAGAGGCCATCACCGAAGGACGTGCTGCTGTTGGTATGATCTGGAACGGAGAGGCCTACCTAGCACGACAGGATCGGTTTAGCGTCAGTTACATCTACCCCACTGAAGGGGCTATCCTCTGGATGGACAGTCTGGTTATCCCCAAAAATGCCAAGAACGTAACGGCAGCACACCGCTTCATCGATTTTCTGATGAAACCAGGTGTTGCGGCACTTGTCTCGGAAAACATTGGCTATGCCACCCCGAACAAAGCTGCATTCAAGTACATCGATCCCTTGGTTATTGGCAGTAAAACCGTTTACCCCGATGATGAAACCCTGAAAAATGCCGAACTACAGATCGATGTAGGCAATGCGTTGGCACATTATGAAAACTACTGGGCGAAGCTGAGGGAAGAGTAAGACATTCACCATCCTTCCCCAGAAACCAGTGAATGACCTCTACCCAATGACCCAAGGAGCATAAAAAACTCTCGACTCTCCACCTAGGACCGGATAACAATGTGGAAATCGAACGCCGGCATTTGTCGGCCCTCACCACACAACCGTCTGGCCGGTCTCAATATGGACAGTTACGACGAAATTCCTTACGAAAGTACCCCCTTACATGAAACTCATCCGGAGTTTCTTGCCACACTCGCGCAACTCTTTGGTTTTACCGCTACACCGCCGGAGAACTGTCGTGTACTGGAAATCGGCTGCGCCAGTGGCGGCAACCTCATCCCAATGGCCTGTGAGTATCCACACAGCTATTTTCTCGGCATCGAGTTATCCGCTCGCCAGGCCGAAGATGGCTCACGCTTGATCAAGGATTTGGGGCTGGGGAATATCGAGATCCGCCAGTGTGACCTGCTAGCCTTTCCTGCCGATGAAGGAAAGTTCGACTACATCATCGCACACGGTCTTTACTCGTGGGTACCACAACAAGTGCGTGAAAAACTGCTGCAGGTGTGTCGGACCCACCTCAGTGACAATGGGATCGCCTATGTCAGTTACAATACTCTGCCCGGCTGGCACACCCGTTCCATGTTGCGTGACATGCTACTCTTTCATACCCGGCATGCCACCACTGCAACGCACAAACTACAGCAAGCGCAATCCTTTCTGACGCAACTCGAAACCGCTCTTCCTGAATCTGAGGAAATCACCGGCCGGGTTTTGCAGGAAGAACTGAGGCGTATTCACCGTCGCCACCCAAGTTACCTCTTCCACGAATATCTTGAAACCACTAACCAGCCCTTTCTTTTCAGCGACGTCATTGCAGAGTGCGCTCGATATGGCCTTGGCTATATCGCCGACATCGATCTTATCAGCATGTTTCCGTCAAGTTCCGGCGACAACACCGAAGCCATGCTTGAGCCCTATCAGGATATGATTGATGTATGGCAATACATGGATTTTCTCAGCGGCCGCACCTTCCGCCAGAGCCTGTTATGCCTAGGCACAAAAGAGTTTAATGGTGACATTGACCTCACCAGATTTAGCCGCTTTGCCTTTTTTTCCGATCTGGCACCAGAAGAAAACCTGGTTCTTCCACAGCAAAAAACCACCTTTTTCTCGAACACCACTGGCCGCAGCATAGAGGTCAGTCATCCTCTCACTCAGGCCGCTTTGCTTTATCTGTATGAATGCTATCCCGATGCCGTCAACTTCGCAGACCTGAATAACGCTGCAAAAAAACCGCTACTTGCAGTAGGAGACGAGCGCGCCACGGAACAAGAAGCGATGTTAAATGATCTGTTCTGGCTATACAGCAAACAACTGATTAATTGTCGCACCACGCCCATCCACTTCTTCGGCACAGTCAGTGAGCGGCCAAAAGCCAATCGTCTCGCTCGTGCTGAACATTCTGCCGGGCGTAATCAGGTTACGACCGCCCACCATGGCAGCCTGCAACTTGATCCTTTCAGCGCAATCTTGCTTACCTGTCTGGACGGGGAACATCAGCTAGATGAAATTATTCAAATACTGACGACAGCCATGCAGGAAGGTGGCTTACAGAATCTGCCAGGGTACAGGCCACCGAATGATGCGGAGAAATTACATCACCTTGTCACTGAGAACTGTCTGCGAATATTGTCTATCTTTGCAAGAAACGGTGTTTTAGTTGCGTAACAGGATAATCTTACCTTTCCGGTAGGTGGTTTGTTATTACACTAACGTCGGCCCTTAAACATCTCCCGATACCTTTTCGGTGATACCTGCTGGACTTTTTTGAACTCACGACTGAAATGCGAACTGTCCCTAAAGCCGCAAACAAACCCAACTTCTGTTACCGTTACTTCTGATTGGCGCAACATCCTTGATGCCACCTTTATTCTCAGGTCATTACAAAGCCGCGTATAGGTGGTCCCTTCCTCGCGCATCTTGCGTTGGAAACTCCGCACTGACATCCCCAACATCTCCGCCATTACTTCCATGCTTGGTTTTGCGCCAAGGTCAATGCTGAGGATCTTTTCAACCATATCGATGAGATTGACCTTGCTCGGGAGACGGAATGGTTCCGCATAGCGAAATAGAAACTCATCTAACCCCTCAATATGACCTTTTATTTTCTGGCCATGCCAAACAAATCTCCACCGTGAATTTTCAACATACTCAGGCGCACTGAGATCCATGCTTTTCAAAATCTTACTCAAATCTTGAGATGAAGTAGCTAACCATTGCACTTCCAACCCTTCGCAGCCGATACGCTCCAGCAAGTTCATTAGCATCCCACACAAAAACAACTCTTCCTCGGGGAGGGGGACACCACCATCATTAGCGATATTTTCAACAACCACATAATCTTCACCAGTATCGATTAATTCCAACCGTCTTGTCGCATGAAAATAACTACCATAATGCTTTACCTTTTCCATCAACTCTCTGGGTGTTGAAGAATTAAGCAAAAGATACACAAGAGAGGAGGACAAGGCACTCACTGAAATATGCTTAAAAAGACCCAACACAGCACCAGGACCTTTTTCTTTCATCAGTTGCTGCAACAAGCAAGCCTTATAGGACAGCTGGTGCGGCCCTTTGCTTTCACCGCAGTTTTCCCAGCAATACCGCAGAACATCGGGCGCTATAATTTGCATAGCGCTCATGATCATACGTTCTATATGCGTTGTATCCTTCAACATTCCTGTCAAACCTGGCAGTCCAGTGCCTCTGGGGGAGTCAATTACTCATACAATCAGGCTGCATGACTTGGTACCTTGTAATTGTCCTGGGTAAAAATATCTGTACCACATTGCAGATTCTCCAGCCAGTCAAGAAACTGGTTTATGGCTTTTTCACCCTGAAACACTGCACCATGCTGTGGAACTATCATATTCACGTCCAAGCTGCGCACCATATTAACCCAATAGCGTAACACCTTGTTCGCATTCATGTATCGGCGATGGAATCCCTCCATAGTGCGCACATGCTGCTCAAAATTTTCCACGGGTTTTGCACACAAGCTATCGTGTACCATTGACGCCCCAAGATCGCCGGTAAACAAAATCCGACTTATTCGATCGTAGAAATGAAAGTTCCCTTCAGAATGTAGGAAGTGGGCTGGCAAGGCCTGGAGGATGGTGCCGCCGATTTCAATATTCATCCCTTGATCCGGAATGCCGAACAATCGTCCTTTCGTCGCACCGGGGTTGCAAAAGTGCGGTACAAATCGTTTCCACAATTCTGGTACGATTACCTTGCATTTTGTACCAACCAGCCATTTGTTCAATGATGCAACAATATCTGGGTCTTGATGCGAGGCAATGACATAGTCCAGATTCTTCGGTGCCACATACTGGCTGATTGCCATATAAAGGCGAGAATAGGTCAGGTTCCCACCTGGATCGATCAGAGCCGCGTGTTCATTATTAATGACAAGAAACTGGGTTGCTTGAACACTATCGCAAACCTGGTATTCACTGTCCTCCTCCCATTCATCGCCACAGGTTACGAGGTCTGAAAATGCGATGCATTTATGATTTCCATCGTCATACAGCATGACAGGCATATGATTTCCTCCATAAACTCAGCCAGGTCATCTTCTCCAGATATACTCACTTATGACTTACGGATGACAGGATTGTGTCAACTTTCAGATATCCAAGTCGAATCGACTTCCTGAGAACACTTAGGGGGGTGTACATCAAATCTGAGGGTTGTTAGCTGAGACACTCCGGGGGCATTGGCTTGACACCTGTTCAGACATCGGTCCAGCCTCCATCATTTATCCATTACCTGCCAGCCATAAAGTTCTGCTACCACATGAGTTTGCATACAAAATCAAACTATGCCATCAAACTTCCAGCAGTGCTTGTATGAAAATGACAAGATGTTGAATAAATACGACATGCTCCTGATTTCTCAATGACTTAAGCCAAGATCTCATAAGAATTGCGGACTTCATCTGCCTAAGGTGGTCAGAGGAAATACTTGCCAGAGCTTGTCCGGCTGCTTTGGCCATTACACCTGTAGTACAATGACCATGCTATTCATACATCTGACTTTACGACCCGGTTATTGTCTGATCTATGCCGAAACCAAACCATGGAAGGTATCTCAATCATGCAACATCGTACACACCTTGAGTATCTGCTCCACGCAGCAATGCTTCAGGTAGTACCTGAAATCGTCAGCGACTGCATATACCATTGGAAGAATCAAGGTCATTCAGGTGATCCTGATCGCACAACCCTCGTTGACCACTTGTTGCACAAGGTCGGTCCAGAACGCTTTCTTGACTATTGTGAACAGTTTCCATCGTATGCGCCCGCCTCACCCTTGTTCTTTCTACTCTACAACTCTGCCACACCGGGCTCACTGGTCAAGAAAATCTCACTGAATGCTTCCCACTTTCATCCTACACGCAGACTAGAACTCGTTGAAGAAGGTGATAACCACATCGTAGTAGAAGATGTTTTTTTTACCGGACCTCCGCCTCTACCCGCCGATGATCTGTTTGTCTCGAGCACCCTAAAAGCTATACTTCAGGAATATGGATGCCGTGGCATTCAGGTGGAGTGGGAGGCCGTACGCTCAAAAAACCTCCAGTCTATACTCCAGTCCATCTCTATCCACCCGCTTGCAATTGAACAATTTACCCGCTGGCGCTATCGATGGGAAGGAGTTGAACGATCATGTCGCATCGATGGCATGGATGAATTTTGCCTCGAGAAGATCAATGCCACAGAGTCCCTTCCAACCGACTCGCTGCTATTTCGCCTGCAGCGATTATTGTCGGGAGATCTGTCTCGTCGGCCAAGCATCGAGGAAACCGCTGCAAAACTTGAGATTACGTCTAGGACATTGCAGCGCAAACTCATGGCAAAAGGGACTAGCTACTGCCAACTTCACAATGAATTAAGAATCAAAGCTGCAGAGAAGTTGCTTATCTCAACCAACATGAATCTTGCGGAGATCAGTCGCTTTTCCGGCTACTCGGATAGTGCCCATTTATGTAGGGAGTTTCAAAAAAAATATCGTATGACACCACGAAACTTCAGGCGACTGTATCTCAGTAACAACAACTCTCAATGAACTAACTTCTTCACTTCCTTCATACTGCCTCTCCAGAAAATACCTAGCAGTTCATCCACCTATTCTATTTCCGAGTCTTTATCAGACTCCACTCCTCAATCATCTGCGTCAGCGATTCCGATAGTGCCGCAAAAGTGGTTTGTTCCTGGTTCTCTATCCTTTATCCCATATCTCTTGGACCTGACGTATCAGCGCACCGTTCACATGGCAAATCATAAGGATGTTTCCCCCGCAAAAAAGAGCATGCCAAGCAAAGCCCGATCAAGCACTCACATGAATATGCTAATATCTATCCGTGTTTTCATAGGTTGTTGCACCAAAGACTTGAGTGAATGCGCCCACCGTGGTGCTTTTAGGGGTATCTCACGCATCCTCCCAACACATTAGGAGGCCAATGTACTGTCCCTTGTTCTTCTGGCAGACAGCTAGTTTATACTGGGAGTTAATTAACCGGAGGGTCTCCAAATGTGGAAAAAGGTCGAAAACTACTCACTCAACTTTCATAACCATCCGCGCCGTAACGCTATCCATATTAAACTCGCCGATAGCAGCGAGGCGGTGATGGACCACCTCTCCATCGAAGAGCTCAACACGCTCGGGACACTCCTTCGTGAGGAGGCGCAGGTCTGGTATCACAGCACCCGTGGCGATCTGACCGCCCACTCGGCACCGCAACACGAGGAAGATCTGGATTAACACCTAACCGTTGGTCAACTGGGAGTGCTAATCTGAAGAGGGCTCCGATTCAGTGAGATCGGCTTCAGGTTCCTTTGCAATCAGGGGGACCTGGACAAAGGTTTCCTTCGGGATATAGGAAACGGAGGCTTTTCGTGCCAGGTCGGCAATATCGGTAAACCCTTCTCGCACGGCCACTTGCAGCATGAAGTCATTATTGCAGCTATATTCCCGGCAGGTCTCCGGACGGTTTTCCCAGATCTTGCAGAGCCATGTCTTACTGTCCATGTGAACACATAAGCCATTCTGCCCCTTGCTCACAAAGCCTTTTGCGGGTAATCCATCCACACTTTTTGCCATCTCGTGCGGTTTGAGTTTGACCAACAGACGACAGCAGAACGTTCTGCAACCCAGTTGCCTGCCGGCGTCACAATCGACATAAACCGTCTTTACCTCATCCGACATATCCCCCCCCTCATGCCGTGTGGTACAACTCGGTTTCTGATGCTTAGCCAACCCTCAACGGGCTGCTACATCAGGGGAACCTTTTTTTTCATCAGTTTCTCCAACGGTAGCAGATCCCAAAAGTTAAAAATGTGACCGGGTGCATGGCTTTCTTGGCTAAAAACCCTACACACTTCATGACCATCTAAGGACAACATATCTCCGTGTTTCACTTAGCATATGTTTTCCACGTTTAATTGATGACCTCTTTTGATTGCAACTTCAGTCGGCCATAACCCCAACGCCATGGGTATCGAGTTTCTCCGTTCCACCCACCCGCACGCCATTGAACATGGCTTCGACCAGTTCGATATAGCAGCCTGCAACCGCCCCATCTCATCGCCAGGATGCCCTGCCCAATTGTGCAAATCATGAATCAAACAGGCTTCATAGAGGTCCTATCTCTTGAACCAGCTGTCGGGCCACATGGAGCAGCCATCATAGGAAAAATGTATATCGGGCGGATTGCATTGTATCCGCTCCCAAAGCCCGATTAATTCTTAATGACGACAGATCGCGTCGATCGCCTTTAGTGGCACCGGGGTATTGATGGCAGGCAGCCTGAACGCATCGGCATTTGCGGTTTACCCTGCGCCAAGCCAAATGAGGACAAAGAGGAGCGGAAGAAATCGAAAAAGGGGCATGGTCCCATAGCAATCAGAACCGGAAGCATCTGGAAGGGGCCCAGCCCCTTCCACTGCGGATGAAAAGCAGTTGGCTTATATTCCTTCTGCCACCTCCAGTCGGGTGATATTGTCAGGTCCGGCGATAACCTCTTCCATCGCTTCAATCTTGCCCTTGCAGGCCAACACCACCTGCTCCTTATTACGCGCCAGAATCAGCCCAAACGCCTCAGCCTTGCTCTCATCGATACCTGGGATCACCTTTTCCAGCAGGCGGGTAAAAACATCACCTAATTCCAGCAGTTTATCGTGCTCTTCCGCCGCTTTTTTGTCCTCAAACATGGCACCGTCCCGATCGCATTTCCACATCGCAATTACAGCCATTTTTCATATCCTCTGTTTTTCCTGATGAATTGATGTAACCACCGGCCTCTTGTTTCTCAACAACCATTTCAGAAACATGATTGCAGGAAATAAACGAGACACCGCACAGCTACTGCTTAAGTTACAGTTCGTAATCGCTTGTCTCGTAGTTCAAGCCGTCTTAATAACGCCGGAGCAAACTGATCAGTACCCCCTGGATTTGTACCTCGTCAGCTACATAGGTCATCGGCACCATGGTGCGATTTGCCGGTAACAGCGTGACCGTGCCATCCTGGTTGTTCTGCAGACGTTTGAGGGTCGCCTCCTTGTTGCTGATCAAAGCCACCACAATCTCGCCATTGCGAGCAGTGGGGCGCTCCTCGATGACAACCAGGTCGCCATCCATGATGCCTGCCTCGCTCATCGAGTCCCCCCTGACGGTCAGGACATAGCAGGGACGTTGACCGATCAGGAACTCAGGGACCGGCAGGAACTCCGGTTGGGTTATCGCTTCGATCGGTCGACCGGCAGCAATGGCCCCCAGGTGCGGCAATCCCTGGTTTTTCCGCTCCTGCTCAACCAGTCGGATCCCCTGCCGCCCGTCAGACGACTCAATCAGACCCGCCTCAACCAGTGCCTGGATCTGTTTGTGGAGAGCCCCACGGGAGCTGAGTCCCAGCGCCTGGCACAGCTCATCGTATGTCGGCGGATAGGGAAACTCTCCAACATTACTCTGCAGGTAGGCATAGATTTCCTGTTGACGACGGGTAAGCTTCATTAGCACTCATCTGTTCTCCACCTGTTCTCCACCTGTTCTCCAATCTAGCATATAGAAAACAAAAAGAGAACAAGGGATCCGAACTTTCTACCAATGCTTTCTGCTCCCCGATTCAGTGCACAAAAGAATACGGGAGTCGACAGAGTGTTCTCCGCTGCTCCCCTTCTCCGGCCCATGGTGTCCTTTTTGCCGTGAACGCCCAGGCTGCGCTACCCCGCCGACTAATCGGGATAGAGCATGTCCTATACCAGTCACCGATATACCAGATTCTGCGGAACATAGCGTCCGATTCCAGTGACTACACGGTATCCGGATCGACCTCCAACTACGCTCACTCATCGTCCATGAACTCGCCACCGGGTGAGCTAGTACAACAGCCAGGATGAACACCCAATTGTTCAGTGGGGGTGCGCCATAAAATGTACATAGTGGTAAGGGTGGCGTAGGCATCGACATTACACACAGCGTACAGTTTTTTCTAAGAAGGGGGAGCAGGCACCTCCTTAGAAACGACGTGCTAACCTTGCGTAAATAAGATCTTTATCTATATGAATAAGACACGCAGGATAGCGCTAAAGGAACACTGGCGCAGGGTAGGTGGGATTAGACGGTCAGGAAGATATTACTCGTCAGGTAACTACAGATGGCTTAGCCAAGATGAGGTTGCTATGAAACGAATACTTCTCACACTTTGCTCTTCGTTGGTACTCACCGCCAGCCTTCCACTTCGCGCCGCCGATTTATCACCGGGTGAGATGGCTATTACGGGTGATATCCGACTGGGCTACTTTGCACGCGAGCGTGACGATCGGGATGGTACAAGCAGTGACAGCAGCGACTGGCGCCTGCGTATTCGCCCTGGGATATCATTGCAGGCGACCTCGACAATCAGTGCCAAGATCCGCGTCGCCGGCCGCTATTCCACCGATGACAGCAACAAAAATCATGCCGAGTTTTTCACTGCCATCCCGCAACCCGAAGGTCTGCGCTTTGGCGACGCCACTATCGACGAGCTCTACCTGCGTTACCAGCCGGTACGGGCCTGGGATATCACCGTGGGGCGCATGCAGACCAAGTTTGAACTGGAGGGAGTGGCGAAGAAATCGCTCAGCCGCAACGACTCCCCCAACACCGAGATTACCTGGACGGACGGCATCCATGCCCGTTATCACGATACCAGTGGCTGGCAGTCCCACCTTATCCTGCAGCGCAGTGAGGACGATGGGCCCACGACCGTGCGACGCAGCCCACTGGCCTTCACTGAGTCCTTAAGCCACATCACCTACTATGTCGGGATGGAAAAAAAGGACCGCGATGGTGTCTATTTGCAGCGCGGCTGGGACATTACCGTCATTCCCGATGGACTGCGCCGTGACGGCACCGCCACCGGTCGCATTGATGACTACATGGGAATCACCGGGCGTCTCGCCCTGCAGTGGGCCCAGGGCAGCGGCATGCGCTTTGTCTGGGCGGGAGAGGCCGGCTATGCGCCCACCACCCCCACCAGCGCAGCGCTTCAGCTACCAGGCAGTGGTGATGCAGAAGGGTACGCCTTTCAGACCTCATTGAACTTCATCGATATCGCCCCGAGGCATAGTGTCGGCCTGGTCTACGGCCAGGTCAGTGGGGGATGGCTGCTGTCACCGGACTTTGCCAATAACCAGGAATTGATGGAGGCCCGCTATCAGTGGCGACTGACATCCATGCAGACCATCGAGGCTCGTGTGCGTGAAAGGCGTGATCTGGAGCAACGGATCGGAGCCGTTACAAAACGCGTTGATGACGACGCATATGTCCGCTACACACTGCGGTTCTGAGATTCTTGAGCATATACAACGTATCGGGTTTTCCTGTATTGAGTCCGTTTTCAGGCCGTTTCATTAAGATTCAGCCACGCCTGAGGGCCATGACTCATGCCGTCCATCATCCCGAACAGTCTATGCCTGGGATACGCGTGCGCTATTTTTAGCGGAATGATTCTGGGGAAAGATATGCATCCTGCATCGCACCACTCTTTTGATATATCCGCTTGTTTTTATTTTTCACGCCTCAAAGCAGTACAGTTATAGCTTTATTACTCTCAACGCCTGAACAGCCTCTATGCCATCACTGCGATAACGTCCAGACCGCATGCTTCTGGATAGTTATCTACACTGGCTATACGTACAGTCACTTCAGGGTTTCATACGCTTTCCCGGTAGACACTGGGAGTCATCTCCTGAATGTGTACGACCAACCAATGAGATCCTTTCAGGAAAGAGGGTCACGCATGCGATATATAGGAAAAATCATATTCAAGGGCTTGGCCGCACTCCTTCCCGTCACGCTCACGCTCTATCTCATCTACTGGCTCGGCGTTTACATCGAACGCCTGCTCCATCAGGTCATTATCACTGTCGTTCCTGAATCGTACTACCTACCGGGCATGGGGCTGGCCGCAGGGCTGGTAGTGCTATTTTTTGTCGGTCTGGCGGTCAATGCCTGGATCGTGCAACGGCTGTTTCGCCTGGTCGAGGGACTACTGGCAAGAATCCCCCTGGTCAAATCTATTTACGGCTCATTGCATGATTTTATGGACTATTTCTCCGGCACAGAGCAACGTGCCGGCCTCAAGCAAGTGGTACTGGTATCGGTCGGGGAGGCCACACTGGTGGGCTTCCTTACCCGCGAACACATCGATGACATCCCCGGACTGCCAACAAGAAACGACGAGATTGTCGCGGTGTATCTGCCCTTGAGTTACCAGATTGGCGGGTACACGGTCTATCTACCCCGCTCGTCAGTCCAACCGGTGGAGATGAGCCTGGAAGATGCCATGCGCCGCGTCCTCACCGC
>JBFEWO010000031.1:0-22987 GCA_041546305.1 Thiohalomonadaceae bacterium
ACCACCTCAACCTGGTTTACCGTCTCGAACGGGACATCATCCAACGTGAAAATATTGCCGGCGGCATGCACCGTTACCGGCAACATCTGCGCTTCCGCCAACATCGCCTGCCGCAAGATCTCTCTGACTTTCTGCAAGGGGTGGACCAATTACTGGCCCGGCTGGAGAAAGCCCAGGCGCAGCTGCAGCCGGTGCTTAACGCTCCAAGCAGCCCAGCAAACATCATCATCGAGGCTCTGCAACACAGTCTGCATACCCTTGGACTCGAGCAAACCCTTGCCGCTGATGCCGCCGGTATGCGCTTTCTTGAAGAACTCGAACAGATGCAACAGGCGGTCATCGCCGAGCCGGCACACATGAGCTGGCTGGAGTTCCGCAACTGGCTCGGCCGCACCCTGGAACGTTTCCATTTTCGTCCCCCGGCCAGTGGTCAAGCGGTTGCCTTGTTGGGTTTGGGTCAAACCTATCTGGCGCGCTTCGATGCCCTCGTCATCGCCGGGGTTGAACGCGAGCACCTGCCGGGGGCGCCGAACTCTCCGCCCTTCTTCAACGACGGGGTGCGCCGCCAACTGGGCTTGCCGGCCGGCGACGAACAGCTGGCCGAGCGATTTTATCATTTCCGCCGGCTGCTGGAGAGTGCCCCTGAGCTTCTCCTAACCTGCCGACACTATCAGAACGGAGAGGAAATCGCTCCCAGTCCCTGGCTCGAGGCCTTGCGTGCCTTCCACTATCTCGCATATGGCGACGAACTGTTCGCCACAGAGCTCGCCGAGCTTTTGCCCCACCCGTTCAGCCAGGTCGCCAACCGGGATGCCCCATTACCAGCACCGACACTCAGACCGGCCCCCGCCCTACCCCCAGCCCTGCTGCCCTCACGCTACTCCGCCTCAGCCTATCAGCAGCTCATGGACTGCCCCTACCAGTTCTATGCCGCTCGCGGCCTCTCACTGGCACCGCCCGAGGCGGTGCGCGAGGCACTGGAAAAGTCGGATTACGGCGAGCGGGTGCATCGCTGCCTGCAGGCGTTTCATGGGGAGGTTAACGGTCTTCCCGGTCCTTTCAGCGGAAGACTAACGGCGGCCCGCCGTAATGAAGCCGAAGCCCTGCTGCAGCGGATCAGTGAGGCCGTATTCGCCGCTGATCTGGAAGATAACTTCCTGCATCGGGGATGGTTGCAACGCTGGCTGGAGAAGATCCCGGCCTATCTCGACTGGCAAATCGAACGGGAGTCCCTCTGGCAGGTCGCTGCAGTCGAAGTCCAGACTCAACGAGATATACCTGATATCACACTGCAGGGGCGACTGGACCGTATCGACCATAATGGCGCAGAGCGGGCGATTGTGGATTACAAAACCGGTCATGTCCCGGACAGGGGCGAAGTCGAGAGCGGAGAGGCGGTGCAATTGCCCTTCTATGCCCTCCTGGCCGAAGAGGGACCGGCAGTCAGTGAAGTGGCTTATCTGGCACTCGACCAGGAAAAAGTAAAGGAGAAGGTAGCGCTTCAGGATGAGGAGTTGCTAACGCTCCGTCAGGCGGTGGGCCAGCGGCTTACCGGTTTGGTGAGGGAAATGCGCGACGGGACGCGTTTGCCGGCTTGGGGAGACGAAACCAGCTGCAGCTATTGCCCAATGGGCGGCATATGTCGACGTCAGAGCTGGCATGGTCAGGATGCAGATATTAAAAAAGGCGGCCTAATTGCTTAGGCCGCCTATCTTTCTGTTTCCATCCTGGCTCCCTGCCAGTGGAGTTCATCCTGAAATTCCATCCCGTGCGGAACCGCCTGTTCCCTTGTTATTGTTGTCCTTGGGCATCCATGCTCGCTGCCTCTTGCAGCGCCTCGAGACATCCATGTGCACGTCCAAGTGGTGTCAGAGTAACAGAACCATTGGGGCTGACAAGCGGCCGAAATGGCGTGTAGTCAACAGAACCAGCTAAAACCTGTTTCATTTTTTTATCACTTTTCAGGCAGTTACAATCAAGACACAAATTTAGCGCGCCCGTATCATGACACTATTTACCGACATTGGCCTACACCGCTATAGGAAATATCCTACAAACCAAAACCGGTTTACCGACCGAAATGAGGTCATTATCCTGTGGCAATGAGTCCGGCCCCATCTCCCAGCACCCCCTCGATCAACGCCACGGTAATGGCTTCGGCAGGAACCGGCAAAACCTGGTTACTGGTTACCCGCCTGGTGCGACTGCTCCTGTCCGGAGCCTCCCCCGAGGCGATCCTCGCGATCACCTTTACCCGTAAGGCGGCCGCCGAGATGCACAGCCGGCTGGCCGAGCGCCTATTGTCCCTCGCCTCAGTGACGGAGGAGGAACTGGCCGAGCGACTACGGGAGATGGGTATCGAACCCGATACCGAGACCATGGCACGGGCAAGCCGTCTGTATGAGACCCTCCTGCAAGGCCGGCAGACTGTCCGCACCACCACCTTTCATGCCTTTTGCCAGGAGATCCTGCAGCGTTTTCCACTGGAAGCGGATGTCCCCCCCGGCTTTGAATTACTCGACAGCAGCACAGCACTTGCCAAAGCCTCCTGGGCCTTGATGCTGGCTGAAGCCGGCAGCGATCCGGAAGGCAAACTGGCCCAGACACTCGAACACCTCCTGCAGTACTGTAGTGGCCTGCATGGAATACAACGTGCGCTGGACGCCTTTCTTGAGCACCGTGGCGACTGGTGGGCGTATACCCAGCATGCGCAGGAACCCTCGCGCTTTGCGCTGGAAAGACTGCAACAGCAACTGGCGATCTCGCCAGACAACGATCCACTGGCGGCATTTTTCTCCGAGCAGCGCATGGAGGAGCTTGCGCTGTTCGCGGCGCTGCTGGCCAAGCATCCGAACAAGGGTAATGATGAGGCGCTGCAGCATCTGGCCATGGCACGCCACACAGAACTCCCCCTGACGCAACGGTTCACTGCCTGCCAGGAGGCCTTCCTGACCAAACAGCACACCCTGCGAGTGCGCAAGCCCTCCAAGGTCCAGGCCGCAAAAATGGGCGCTGAGGGGGAGGATCATTTTCTTGAACTGCATACCACAATCGGCCAGGCACTGCTCAGGACCCGCGATCAGCTAGCCGCCCTGGAGACCTGGCACGCCTGCGCTGCCTGGTATCACTGTGGTGAAACCCTGCTCAGCCACTATCAGCGCTTCAAGACGGAACAGCGCCTGCTGGATTTTACCGATCTCGAGTGGCGTGCCTATCGCCTTCTCACCCACTCGGACAATGCCCTGTGGGTGCAATACAAGCTGGACCAACGCATCGAGCACCTACTGGTGGACGAGTTCCAGGACACCAACCCGACCCAGTGGCAACTGCTACTGCCGCTCCTCCAGGAGATGGCCGCCGGTGGAGATGAAAAAACCCGTAGCGTCTTTCTTGTCGGCGATGCCAAGCAATCTATCTACCGCTTCCGCCGTGCCGAGCCCCGCTTGTTCCAGACCGCTCATGAGTGGTTGGGCGAGCACCTCGGTGCCCACGGCTTTCCACTGCATATCTCCTGGCGTTCGGCCCCAGCCATTATGGAATGCGTCAACAGGGTGTTCGATGAACACAGCCCCATGGCCGGGAGTCTGCGTGACTTCAGCCGCCACGACACCCATCACCATGAACTGTGGGGTGGTGTCACCCTGCTGCCACTAATCGAAGCGCGGGTGGCGGAGAGCGAAACCACGCCCTCCCCTGTACTGCGAAATCCGTTGCAGCAGCCCCGCGAACGGCCTCAGGATGACCGCTACCAGCGGGAGGGGGCCTTGATTGCCAGCACCATACGCGAACTCATCGATGCCGGAACGCTTGTGGGCCCGCCCGAGGCGGCACGCCCCCTCCACTATGGCGATATCATGCTGCTGGTGCGCAGCCGCTCCCATGTTGGATATTACGAGAGTGCCTTGCGCCATGCCGGAATCCCATATATCGGTGCCGAACGAGGAACCCTCCTCGAGAGCCAGGAGGTGGGTGACATGGTGGCGCTGCTTGAGGTGCTTATCACCCCCTACAACAACCTTTCCCTCGCCACCGTACTGCGCTCCCCCCTCTATGCCTGTAGCGATGAGGATCTGATCCGGCTTGCCCAGGAAGGCAGCGGCAACTGGTACCAGCGTCTGTTGGCACTGGCACCTGCTCTACCCACGCAAAGCCCATTGGCAAGAGCCGCCCGGCAATTGGCACAATGGCAGGAATCGGCCGGCAGCCTGCCTATCCACGATTTGCTGGATCGCATTTTCAGCGAAGGCAATGTACTTGCCCGCTACCATGCCGCTTTCCCGGAGCACCTGCGCAGCAGAGCCGAGGCCAACCTAATTCGCTTTCTCGAGCTCGCGCTGGAGATAGACAGCGGCCGCTACCCCAGTTTGAGCCACTTTCTCGCCCGACTGACGGAGCTGCGCGAAAACCGCAAAGAGGCCCCCGACGAAGCACCCGTCAGTGGAAACAGCGCACGGCTGCGTATTCTCACCATTCACGCTGCCAAGGGGCTGGAAGCGCCGGTGGTGTTTCTTGCCGACGCGGCGGCCGCCGTCTCGGCCGACAAACCGTTTCGCGCACTGGTCGACTGGCCTGCCAGTGAAGCACGTCCCCAGGGCTTCTTGCTGGTTGGCAAGCAGGGACAACAACCGCCTGCGGTACGTGAGGCCCTCGAGCAGGAAAAACTGGAGGAACAGCGTGAATCGGCCAACCTGCTTTATGTGGCGATCACACGCGCCCGACAACTGCTCTATATCAGCGGTGTCGCTCCGCGCCGGGCGAGCGAACTGGGTTGGTACGGGGCACTGCACCAGGCGCTGGACCCGCTGCAACAACATCCCCCAGGCACACCTGTTGTGTTGGACTGCAACCGGATGCCCGACGCATCCTCTTTAGTCGCTGAAGAGCATAAAGCCCCTGCGCCGACCATCGCGCCAGCACTAGGTGCTCCGCTCACTTTGGCTCCGCTGCAGCATGAGATAGCCCCCAGCTACCATGCAGGCGTCACGGCCGCGCCGGGAACAGTTACGGACGAGGATGGCCGGCTCCGCGGGCTGGTCGTCCACCGCTTGCTACAATGCCTCAGTGAAACCTCCCCCACCAGTTGGGCCACTGTCGCGGTGACGGTCGCCGCTGAGTTTAATCTCTCGCCGGACGGCACCGCGTTTCGCCAATGGCGGCGTGAATGTGAGAACTTGCTGGATCAACCTGCACTACGGCCTCTGTTTTCACCACCCGAGGGGGTGGAAACCCTGAATGAAGTTCCTATTATCTACACACTCGACGGTCTGACGGTTCACGGCGTAGTAGACCGTCTGTTGCTGATGACGGACAGTGTCTGGGTGGTGGATTACAAAACCCATGTGGGGGCAAATGCCGATACCCTTCCGGCGCTGGCAGCCTCCTTTCAGCAGCAACTGGGCCATTACCGCGCGGGGATGCAGCGACTCTGGCCGAACAAGGCGGTAAGGACCTTTCTGCTCTTTACCACTTGCGGCCTGTTGCATGAAGTAACAATCCAAGGCGGCGAAGCTCTTTCTGAAGGAGACTAACCGCTGAACCAGCTATACAAGGAACAGCCATCACGATGAGTTCAAACAGTTACCATTTCGATGTCACCAGTGACAGCTTTTCCCAACTTGTTATCGCCAATTCACAGCATGTGCCGGTTTTGCTCGACTTCTGGGCTCCCTGGTGCGGCCCCTGCCAGAGCTTGCTGCCGATGCTTGTCCGCCTTGCCGAGGAGTATGCCGGCCATTTCCTGCTGGCCAAGGTCAATATCGATGAGCAACAGGAGTTGGCAGCCCATTACGGGGTACGCAGTGTGCCGACGGTAAAACTGCTCCGTCATGGGGAAGTGCTGGATGAATTCACCGGAGCGATACCGGAACAGCAGATCCGGGCTTTTCTCGACCCTCACATTGAACGGGAGTCCGATCGCCAGTTGCCGCTAATCCTCGCACAGTTCCAGGCAGGCGAGCAGGACACCGCACTGGCCCAGCTGCAACAGCTGCGCGTCACCGAGCCGGAGAACCAGAAGCTTATCGCTGCCGAGGTGGAGATGCTGATGGCGATGGCGCGTTACGCCGAGGCCGATGACCTGCTAACGGCGTTGCCACCCAATATCGAGATGAACGAGGAGATCCAGAGCCTCAAGTCCAGAGTCCAGCTGGCGAAAAATGCCCATGAGGCGCCCGCTATCGATGCACTTGAGCAGATGCTTGCCGAACATCCGACAAACAGCGAAGCCCGCTACCAACTGGGTGTGCAGCGCAGTGCTCATGGTGACTATGAAGGGGCCCTGGAGGCTTTCCTCGAATTGCTGCGCCGTGACCGCCGATACGGGGACGATGCGGCACGCAAGGGAATGTTGATGGTGTTCGATCTGCTGGGCGGCGAGGGGGAACTGGTCAGCCACTACCGGCGTCAGATGTTCAATGCATTACACTGACAGGAAATGAAAAAGGCTGTCATCGACAGCCTTTCTTTGTTTACATGTTGCTCTTTTCAAGTGCTTGGAATAGTTGTTCCGGCGGCAAATAGCCCGGCATCAGGGAGCCATCCTCAAGCACCAGGGCCGGCGTGCCGGTAACCCCTATCATCTGGCCCATCGCATAATGCTCCTTCACCGGAGCATCACAACTGGCCACTTCTGGCGTCGCCCCGCTCTTTGCCACGTCCATCGCCTTGTTGCGGTCCTTGGCACACCAGACACTCACTGCCTTGTTGTAGGAGGATGAACCGATACCGGCGCGCGGGAAGGCCATATAACGAATCGTGATGCCCAGTTCATTCATCTTCGCCATGCCATTATGGAGTTTGCGACAGTAGCCGCAATCGATGTCGGTAAATACCGTAATAACATGCTTTTCCTCGCCCTTGGCCTTGTAGACGATCAACGAAGAGTCATCGACAGCCTCAAGTACCTTCAACCGAGACGCGCCGCGCTTCTGTTCGGTCAGATTGGTACGGCTCTGCAGATCGAACAACTCACCATTGAGCAGATACTGGCCATCGGCCGAGACATAGTAGAGCTTCGATCCATAGACCACCTCATAAAGCCCCTTGATAGGCGCCTCGGTTACCGTATCGGGCTGTGCGCCAAAGACCTTGACCAGTTCACCCTTCAATTGCTCGACAGACTTGCTGTCGGCAGCAACTGCCGGCAGGGTGAACAGGCACAACGCGGCCACCACTAGTTTTTTCATCATTACTATCACTTTCGGTTAAGGATTAATCACGGAAATTGGAAAATTGCACGGCCTGTCCCAGATTGGCGCCGCGCAGTAACGCGATGGTCTCTTGCAGATCGTCACGTTTTTTGCCACTGACACGCACCTGCTCACCCTGGATCGAGGCCTGCACCTTAATCTTACTGTCCTTGATCAGCTTGACAATCTTCTTGGCCAACTCCTTGTCGATCCCCTGCTTCACAGTAATCTTCTGCCGCGCTCGCATGCCGCGGGTCTCAATCTCGTGCGTTTCCAGTGAACTGATATCGATACCCCGCTTGGTCATCTTCTGGTAAAGGACATCGATCATCTGCTTGACCTGAAAATCGTTGTTGGCTTCCAGCACCAGACCGTCGGTTTCTTCCTCCACCTTCGCATCCGCCCCCTTGAAGTCGAAGCGGGTGCCCAGTTCTCGGTTGGTCTGATCCACCGCGTTGGTCAGTTCATGTTTATCCACTTCGGAAACCACATCAAATGAAGGCATAAGCGTAGACGTCCTCGAGAGTCAATTTGCAGAGTCGACGATTGTAGGGGTTTCACGAAAACTTTTCGACTACAGGCCAGGAACGAAAGTTCCAACCCTAGCGGCTATCGCTTCGTACTTCAGACGACTAACCTCGCGGATGGTGCTGTGCGTGCAGATTCTTCAGGCGTTCCCGAGCCACATGGGTATAGATCTGTGTGGTGGAGAGCGTACTATGCCCCAGCAGCAACTGCACCACGCGCAGGTCTGCGCCATGATTGAGCAAGTGGGTGGCAAAGGCATGACGCAATGTATGAGGCGACAGATGCTTGTTGATCCCGGCCTGCACCGCATAACGCTTAATCAGCTGCCAGAAGGCCTGACGCGTCATGCCACTGCCGCGCCGACTGGGAAAGAGCACCTCGCTTTGAACCGCTCCCAGCAACAATCCTCGCGCCTCGCGGACAAAGCGCTCGAGCCAGCCCAGCGCCTCCTCCCCCAGCGGTACCAAACGCTCCTTATTACCTTTGCCGACCACCCGAACCAGCCCCTGTTGCATATTGATCTGGGGTAAAGATAGCCCCACCAGTTCAGAAACCCGAAGACCGCTGGCATAGAGCACCTCCAGCATGGCCCGATCCCGCATGCCAAGCAGGCTTGAGGTATCCGGTGCCGCCAGCAGCGCCTCCACCTCCTCTTCGGTAAGGGATTTAGGTAAGGAACGCCCCAGTTTGGGGGCATCGATACGGGCGCTGGGGTCTTCGCTGAGCAGGCGCTCGCGCACCAGGTAGCGGTAAAAGCGACGCATAGAGGAGAGTAGGCGGGCGCTCGAGCGTGGCTTGGCACCCTCCTCTACCCGGCGCTGCAGATAGCCCAGCAGATCGGCCCTGTCGACATCCAACAGGTCGCTCTGCTGCTGCAGCTGTAACCATTGGGACAGCCCCAGCAAATCACTGCGATAGGCACTTAGCGTATTCTCGCTAAGCCCCCGCTCCAGCCACAGGGCATCGAGAAAACGCTCGACTAGTGTGATATCCCGCTCAGACATAGCCCTCATGGTGCAATAGCCACTGTTTGACAGCGAGTGCATTTCCAGCCGTCTCCCCCAGGTAACCGCCCAGTCCTGTCGCGGCAATCACACGGTGGCAGGGGATCAGGATTGGAATCGGATTGGCGCGGCAGGCATTAGCCACCGCTCGGGCGGAGGAGGTTAGCTTTTTCGCCAGTTGCCCGTAGCTCACGGCCTGGCCGGGGGGGATACGGCGCAGCTGCGACCATACCCGCTGCTGGAAGGGTGTTCCCTGCGGCAACAGTGCTGGCTCAACAGCACACGAACCGTCCTGGAAATAGTGCTGAAGACAAGCCACGGTACGTTCTGCGCCCTCCTCTTCGCCAATGAAAGAGACGCACCCAGGTTCGAGAAAGTCGATCGATCTTAAACTGCCGTTTTGAAGTTGCAGGCCAAGACACGGAAAACCAGGCAGAGGAGCGAGCATGACGGCCTGATACTCCATCGTAACTTTTGTATCACTCGGCTTATTCATCAGTCACAGCCTGCTGTAAACGCAACTGTTCCAATTCCTGTCTCAACACCGCCCGACGTTCAGGGCTATCGGTCACTCTCAACAGCTGCCTGTAGATGTATTCGGCATCGCCTGCCATTTTTGCCTTGGTCAGATTGCGCGCCGCCTGGTAACGAGCGGTCTGTGCCCAGGGGTCCATGCTGGCCGTGTCAATGAGGGTCGCGGAACTCAGATAAAGACGCGCGGCCTCCGCATACTGCTGTTGGGCCTGGCGCGAATCCGCCATCCAGAACAGCAGCTCGCGACGCAATTTGAAATTGGGCGTTGCCTCATACAGCTTCTCCAGCAATTGATAGGCTTGCTCGTGCTGCCCTACCGTTTGCAAGTCAAACAATAGCTGTACCAGCTGATCACGCTGCCCCTCGCTAAGAGAGTTCGTCTGAGGGATCAGGTCGCTCAGCAGCGAAACGGTGTGTTCTATTTCGCCCGCAAGGATAAAGACCTTGGCTCGTCGCGTCTGCCAGGCAAAACGGGCGGTGCCCCCGGGAGGCTCGGGCAAGGACTGCATCAAACGGGAGGCCTGGGGTAAATTTCCGTCGCGGATCGCCTGATCCACCAGGATATAGGCCACCGGTGCCGGCACCGGATGCTGCTCGTCAAAGCGTGAGGAATTCAGGTAAAGCTGCTGAACCATGGCAATGCCATTATCCAGGGCCAGCAGCCGCTCCACCAGCGCCTGGTGTGCACGCTCCCTGTCCGCATCCTGGGTAGCCTCCTTTGCTAATAGTGCAAGGAGCGAGCGAATGCGTACCGGATAGCGAGGGTCTGTCGTTTCAGCGGCACGGAACCACGCCGCATCATCACCTATTAGCAGCTGTGCGGTGTTGCCGACATGTCGGGCATAGGACTGATAGCTTTCCCACAAATTATCCGCCGAGAGTGAAAAGAGCTGTTCCCAGCGCTTATCAACGTGCGCAAGACGGAACCAGTGCTCCAGGGCGATGATCTCCTGACTGGTGCTCTGCTCACCCTGCGCCGCCTCGGCCATCACCCCGTAGAGCAGGAACAATACCTCTTCGCTTACCCCATCGGCCTCTGACAGCGCTCTGGCACGATTCAGAATCTTCGCCGGCGCTTCCCCACTCCGAAGTGCCACCAACAGCTGTAGAGCACCTATCAGCGGTTCATCCCCTAACTGTGCCAAGAGGGGGCGACTCTCGCTTGCCCGGCCACTTGCCAGTAATACCCTGATCCGCAACAACATCGCCTCGCGATCGCCATCACCATAATCCTGATGAAAGCGAAGCATGGCGACATAGGCATCGTCGATACGACCTTCATGCAAATAGCTTTGTGTCACCAGTCGACGATAAGCGGCCAAGGATGCCGCGCTCTCTCCTTCCTCGGCACGATTCCAGATGAGCTCGCGCAGCAACTGGCGGGCCGCCTCGAAATGTCCGCTCATCACCAAGGCGCGTGCACGGCGTCCCTGCGCCAAAGCAAGAAAATCATCCGGCAGTCCCGCCGGCAGTTCAGCCAGACGGTCCGCTAGGGACTGCCAACGTCCGTGCTCTTCCAGAATGCGGATCCGCATCCGCTCCCAACGCATCCACTGTCGGTCATCGGTGGCATAGGTCGGCTGCTCCCGATCCAATAGATTCAGGGCAAGCTCCGCAGCCCCCCCCTTGGCCAGTTGAGCGATCTCGTCAAGCTCCAGCGCCATAATCGGCTGACAGGCAAGGAACAATATCAGCGGCCAGAAACGAAAAAGGCGGACAGCACCGAAAAGGTGCCGCCCGCCTTTGTTACCGCTACCCGGTTGCAGAACGACTTTCCGCAAATCCAAGGTCATCAGGCGATAAAACCGCCCGCGCGGATTAGAGCTTTTCCTTGATACGTGCCGCCTTGCCGGTACGACCACGCAGGTAATACAGCTTGGCGCGACGTACATCACCACGACGTTTCACCTCGATGGAATCGATGGTGGGGCTGTAGGTTTGGAACACACGCTCAACACCTTCGCCATGTGACATCTTGCGCACGGTAAAGGCAGAGTTCAGACCACGGTTACGTTTGCCGATAACCACGCCTTCAAAAGCCTGCAAACGCTCACGATTGCCTTCCTTTACCTTAACCTGAACCACAACGGTGTCGCCGGGACCAAATTCCGGCACCTCACGGTTCATCTGCTCTGCTTCGAGTTGTTTGATGATGTCGCTCATTACTAAAAACTCCCGGAAAAAAGTCCGCCGATTATACACTCAAAACCTGCAATTGACACCAGTCAGCACCTGCTGTGCGCCTGGGAAACAACTCCAGGTGATTCACATCTGTTCATGTTCCTGAATAAACTCCTGCAGTAGTTGCTGCTGTCGTTCATCCAGTTCTGCCTTGGCCAGCAAGTCGGGCCGCCGCAACCATGTTCGTCCCAGGGCCTGTTTGTCCCGCCAGCGCTCGATCGCCGCATGATCACCGCTCAACAATACCTCTGGCACGGACAACCCCTCGAAGACTTCGGGGCGGGTATAGTGCGGATGGTCGAGCAATCCCTGGGTGAATGAGTCCTGCTGCGCCGAGTCTTCATGTCCCAGGACTCCAGGCAAAAATCGCGTGACCGCATCGATCACCACCATAGCGGCCAGTTCGCCACCACTTAACACGTAATCACCGATGGACCACTCCTCGTCCACTTCGGTTTCGATGAGGCGTTCATCCACCCCTTCGTATCGTCCGGCAATGAGGACAAGATGCTCATGCCTGGCCAGTTCCTGTACCCCATCATGGTCCAGCGGGCGCCCCTGGGGTGAAAGGTAGATCACATGAGCCGGTCCGTCACTTGCTCCCCGGGCATCATGAATCGCATCACGCAAGGGCTGGACTTTCATCAACATCCCCGGACCACCGCCATAGGGACGGTCATCTACGGTACGATGCCGGTCATGAGTATAATCGCGCGGGTTCCACACCCCTAGCTCGACGATTCCCCGTTCAATCGCCCTTCCAATGACGCCATAGCCGCCAAGCGCATCGAACATCGGCGGGAACAGTGTCACCACATCAAAACGCATGCGCTAAAACTCAGGATCCCAATCCACAGTGATCTCGCCTGCGGCCAGATCAATGCGCTTGATGAATTGCCCCTGGACAAAGGGTATGAGCCGTTCCCTGCGATCCTGGACCACCACCAGTACATCATTGGCACCGGTCTCCAGCAGATGATCGACAAACCCCAGTTCGACTCCCTCAAGGTTATGGACCTTGAGACCAACCAGATCCGTCCAGTAGTACTCATCAGAGCCCGCCTGAGGCAACTGCTCCCGACGAATCGCAATCGAGTTTCCCATCAGGGCCGCGGCGGCATCACGGTCATCGCACCCCTTGAGCTTGGCGACGACGCCTTTGCCGTGCACGCGCCCGGTTTCAAGCTCAACCGCACTCCACCCCCCCTGTTTTTTCAGGTACCAGGTGGTATAGCTCAATATATTCTCACGCGGTTGGGTATGGGAAAAAATCTTCACCCAACCACGTACACCGTAGAGGCCGGTGATGCGGCCAACATCGATGTATTCATTTCCGTTTTCAGCCATTGCCATCAGTGCAGTACACAAACAAACCGCCGGAACAACGGCAAGACACGGAATCTCTTAGGCTTGCTTTGCCTTCAGCAGGCTAGCCACACGCTCGGAGGTTTGTGCACCCTGAGCCAGCCAGTAGTCAACACGCTCGCGGTCGACACGCAGGCGCTCTTCATTACCCCGGGCAACGGGGTTGAAGAAACCGACACGCTCAATAAAACGGCCGTCGCGACGGTTGCGGCTATCGGTCACAACGATCTGGTAGAAGGGACGCTTTTTTGCGCCACCGCGAGACATACGAATGGTTACCATGCCAGTGAATTCCTCGTCTTTACAAACAAACGGGGCCGCCCAATGGCGACCCTCTCATCAGTAAGCCGGGTATTCTACTTCGGTTCCCACAAAAAAGGAAACCCTAAAATGCCATTAAATCCTAGAATGGCATCCCCGGCGGCAAGCGCCCCTTGAGGCCCCGAAGCATCTTGGCCATACCACCTCCGGACATCTTTTTCATCATCTTCTGCATCTGGGTGAACTGCTTGAGCAGGCGGTTGACATCCTGCACCTGCGTGCCGGAGCCCATCGCAATACGGCGCTTGCGCCCGCCCTTGATGATATCGGGACGCTGGCGCTCCATCGGGGTCATGGAGTTGATGATCGCCTCCAGGCGCTTGAATTCCTTGTCATTGACCTGACTTTTGGCCGCCTCGGACACATTCGCCATACCCGGCAGTTTGTCCATGAGGGCGCCGATGCCGCCCAGATTCTGCAATTGCTGCAACTGGTCGCGAAAATCTTCCAAGTCAAAGCCCTTGCCCTTTTTGAGCTTGGCCGCCAGTTTCTGTGCCTTCTCCTGGTCGACCTTGCTCTGAACCTCTTCAACCAGGGACAACACATCGCCCATGTCGAGGATGCGTGATGCCAGGCGATCCGGATGGAAGGGCTCCAAAGCGGTACTCCTCTCACCGACGCCAATGAACTTGATCGGTTTGCCGGTGATGTGTCGCACCGAGAGAGCGGCACCGCCACGGGCGTCACCATCAGTCTTGGTGAGGATGACCCCGGTCAGCGGCAGTGCGTCGCCAAAGGCCTTGGCAGTATTGGCCGCATCCTGGCCGGTCATGCTGTCGACCACGAACAGGGTCTCGATGGGATTGATCGCCGCGTGCACCTGCTTGATCTCGTCCATCATCTGCTCATCGATATGCAAACGACCGGCGGTATCGATCAGGATCACATCGATATACTTCTTGCGCGCCGCATCGACCGCGTTTCGGGCGATGGTTACCGGCTCCTGATCGGCGGAGCTGGGGAAGAATTCCACTCCAACCTCGCCGGCCAGGGTCTTGAGCTGCTCGATGGCGGCGGGGCGATAAACGTCGGCACTCACCACCATCACCGACTTTTTCTTCTTCTCCTTGAGCCAGCGTGCCAGCTTACCGACGCTGGTGGTCTTACCCGCCCCCTGCAAACCGGCCATCAGCACAACAGCGGGCGGCTGGGTACTGAGATTAAGCTCCTCATTGGCCTCGCCCATTATGGAAACCAGTTCCTCATGGACAATCTTGACCAGTGCCTGGCCCGGGGTGAGGCTCTCCATCACCTCTTTGCCGACCGCCCGCGCCTTGACGTGCTCAATAAACTCGCGCACTACCGGCAGAGCAACATCCGCCTCGAGCAGCGCCATGCGCACCTCGCGCAGTGTCTCTTTGATATTTTCTTCGCTCAGACGCCCGCTACCACGTAGATTGCGCAGGGTCTGGGTCAGTCTGGAAGTCAAACCTTCGAACATAACGATTGAGGATCCTGTAACGAAAACACCCGCGGTCCGGCCGTACCCATACCGGCATGCCCGCGAATGAGGAGAATTAGGGACAGATGGGGATTATAGCGTCAAAACCTCACCACCTGTCAGGTGGGAGACGGGCCGATCGGTGATTAACTCACGACATTCCTGATATATCATGTCCTCCTCGCCAGGTTTGGCATGGGTCAGATAGACATGGGGCGTATGCTTTAGCTTGGTGATATCCTCAGCCAGCAGCTGTGGACAGTAATGTTTGGACATCTCGCACATCGCGATCTCGGCGTTTGAGAACGCCGATTCGACAATCAGGTGGTCAAGACGCTCCAGTGCATTGAGCCCTTGCCAGAGGGTGTCGTTGCTAGTGGTGTCACCGGCAAAGGCAAAAGCCCCTCCCGGATACTCCACCGCATAAGCCACCGTAGGGACAATATGATTCACGGGGATCATGCTGAAGTGACAGTCTCCGACAGTCACCCGCTCCCCGGGCTCCATCTCCTGCATCACCAATACCGGAAACTCTTCACTGGGCAGGCGGGTAAAATCAGGCCACACAATCCAATTAAAGATATGTTCTTTGAGGGCACGCAGGGTATACGGCAAGCCATGGATGACTATCGGCTGCTCGATACGGTCAAAGACACTGTCGACAAGCAACGGGATCATATGAATATGATCCATGTGGATATGGGTAATGAATATATGGCGTATCTTTGCCAGCTCATCGAGAGTAAGTTCGCCGACGCCGCTTCCTGCGTCAATCAGTACGTCATCACCTAGCAAGAATGATGATGTCCGGCGACCATTGCCACCAATGCCGCCGCTACAACCCAGTACCCTCAATTCCATTCAGGCTCTCCACACCCTCAACATCTTGATGCCATCTCTCTGCCGGCACGCGCCCGTCCCAGAGGATACACGATGCTTTCCCCAGTTCGGTATTTATGACACATTTGACGAAAACCGCAGTCTAACGAAAACCTTTAACGGATTTATACCGTAATCTTTACAGATAATCTATTGCCAAGGCAATTGGTAATCATTTTCGCCTAGGGAGTCACAAATTCCGGTACACTGTTGTCAATTTGTCAGATAACAGGGGCTGGGACATCAATACTTCAACCGCCCTCGGCTCTATGCGACCATTGGCAGACGGATATTGAACTTGGAACAGGTATGAATATTTTGCTCACTTCGCTGGGTGTGATCCTCTATCTCACCAGCGCCACACTTCTGCTTCGCCGCCTTGCTGCCGGCATTCAGGCCAGCCATCAGGGAAAAATGATCGCTTTGACGCTAGGTGTGGTTGCAACCATTGTCCATATCGCTTCATTACAGCAGACGATGCTCACCTCCGAAGGGTTGAACCTGGGCTTTTTCCAAGTGCTTTCGCTGACCAGCTGGCTGGCCGCAATACTGGTACTGCTCAGTGCCTTGAAACAGCCGGTGGAGAACCTAGGCATTGCAGTACTTCCCTTTGCCGCCCTCGCCATGCTGGCTGAAGGTGTTTTGGGGCCCAATGGTGTGCATGTTGAGATCCCCGGCCTGGGGCTCAGGGCTCATATTCTGATCTCCATACTCTCCTATAGCCTATTGACCGTGGCGGCACTGCAGGCACTTTTACTGGCCATCCAGACTCGTCACTTGCGAAACCGTCATCCGGGAGGCTTCATTCGCGCCTTGCCTCCATTGGAGACAATGGAGACCCTGCTGTTTCGTATGATCGGCCTGGGCTATATCCTGCTGAGCCTGTCCTTGCTGACAGGGGCAACCTACATCGAGGATATCTTCGCCCAGCATCTGGTACACAAGACGGTGCTTTCCATTGCCGCTTGGTTGGTGTTCGCCATCCTGTTATGGGGACGCTGGCGCTACGGCTGGCGAGGACGTCTCGCGGTGCGCTGGACCCTCAGCGGATTTGTCGTGTTGATGCTGGCCTATTTCGGCAGCAAACTGGTACTTGAGTTCATCGTGCTGCGTTGATTCCAGCCTGTTCATGGCCTGATATGCACCGGAACAGTGCGGCAGACAGACTTGACAGTAACCGCCATACTCCCTGTAATTAGCATTCGATATTTTTCGTTAAGGACTAACCTTTTTTGTTAAACGACATTCCCATATGGATGCTACTCGGCATCCTCGTTCTCTTAATTGTTCTTTCCGCTTTCTTCTCCGGTTCTGAGACTGGCCTGATCAGCCTTAACCGCTATCGTTTGCGCCATATGGCCAAGGGGGGCCATGCCGGTGCCATACGCGCCAGCGATTTGCTGCGGCGCCCCGACAAACTGATCGGGCTCATTCTGCTGGGCAACAATTTCGTCAATATCCTCGCCTCATCCATTGCCACTATTATCGCTTTACGCCTGATAGGGGATGACGGCATCATGGTCGCCACACTGCTCTTGACTGTTGTGGTGTTGATCTTCGCCGAGATCACTCCCAAGACCCTGGCCGCCCTCCACCCGGAGCGCTTTGCCTTCCCGGCCACCCTATTTCTCAAACCGTTGCTGCGTCTGCTCTATCCGCTGGTATGGCTGATCAACACGATCCCCAATGCCCTGCTTCGCCTCATCGGCATCTCCCAGGAAGACATGGCCTCTCACAACATCACCGGTGAGGAACTGCGTACCGTCGTCAATGAGGCCGGAGCGATGATTCCACGACGTCACCAGAAGATGCTGCTCAGCATCCTCGATCTGGAAAAGGTCACGGTGGAAGATATCATGGTGCCTCGCAGCGAGATCGTCGGCATCGATCTGGACGATGACTGGGAGACGATAGAAAAACAGCTGCGTACCAGCCAGCACACCCGTCTACCTGTGTTTCGTGGGGATATTGATAATGTACTGGGCTTCATTCATCTGCGAAACGTGCTCGCCCTGCGCCGCCAGCAGGAAATCACCAAGGAAGACCTGGAATCACTGATTCGCGAAACCTATTTCATCCCCGAAGGTACGGCCCTGAACACCCAGTTGCTGCACTTCCAGCATCAGCGCCGCCGTATTGGACTGGTGGTGGACGAATACGGGGACATCCAGGGTCTGGTCACACTGGACGATATCCTCGAGGAGATCGTAGGAGAGTTCACCACCGATCCGGCCACCAGCAGCAGAGATATTCATCCACAGGAGGATGGCACCTTCCTAGTCGATGGTAGCGCTAACATACGCGAGCTCAATCGCGTCATGCATTGGGAGCTGCCAACGGACGGCCCCAAAACGCTCAACGGGATGATTACCGAATATCTTGAAACTATCCCGGAGGCAGGGACCAGCTTGTTGCTGGAAGGCTATCCCATCGAAATTCTGCAAACCAGCAGTAATACCGTGAAAACCGTCCGCATTGACCCGTCATTCAAGAAAAAATCATGATTGCCTATAGTTAATTTTCTTTAACTTTGGGCTCCATGCCTTGGATTTCACTGAAAATATACTGTACAAGTCTGTATCCTCTCCGACTATAATGGCCGGGAATAATCAGCGGCGTTGGAGTGGTTTTTTTTGTGGCAAAACTGACCTTGTCATTCAAAGACAAAGTTCTGAAGGTCTATTATGTGGAACCCGGTGAGATCGTGATTGGCAGCGATCCCGCCTGCCAGATCCATATCGACAGTTTGGCCCTGCAACCTCGCCACGCCGCCATCGCTACCGAAAACCGCAAATCAGTGGTTCGCGATCTGGGAAGCCCGGATGGTACGTTTGTCGACGAGACCCGGCTCAGCGCACCTCATCAACTGAAGCACGATGAAACGATTCGGGTTGGCAAGCACACCCTGCTCTACACCACCGACCCAGCCGATGAGTTGGAGGGTATTCAGGACACCAGCAGCGGCGACTTCATCCCCAAAACACCGGGCAAGCGTCAAGGTTGGCTGCAACTGCTCAATGGTGCCAATGTAGGCAAAACTATTAGCATCACCCGCAACATGACCAATCTCGGCAAGGCGGGAGTGCAGACTGCCGTGATCACCCGCCGTGATGAGGGTTTCTTTCTCTCGCATCTCGAGGGCGAGAAGCCACCGCAGGTAGATGGTCAGTCCATCGGTGAGAAAAGCTGGAAGCTGGAAGACGGCAACATCATCCTGATCGGCAACATCAAGATGCTATTCACCTTGTCGTGATTAGCGTCGAACACTCACAGGTGAGACAAGGCCTCATCCAGCCGATGCACACCGATCACATCAAGCCCCTCGATTGTTCGTTTGGCCATATTGGCGGCAGGAACGATAGCCCGGGTAAAACCGTGCTTGGCCGCCTCCTTTAAACGTTCCTGACCATTAGGTACGGGACGAATCTCACCTGCCAGCCCCACCTCGCCAAACACCACCATCTGCTCCGGCAATGGACGGTCACGCAGGCTGGAGATCACCGACAGCAATACCGCTAGATCGGCGCCAGTCTCTGTCACCCGTACCCCTCCGACCACATTAACAAAGACATCCTGATCGTGGGTGGCGATACCGCCATGGCGATGCAACACCGCCAGCAGCATGGCAAGGCGATTGTGTTCCAGCCCTACTGTCACCCGGCGAGGATTGTTAAGGTGGCTATCATCCACCAGGGCCTGTACCTCCACCAGCAAGGGCCGGCTACCCTCGACAGTGACCATCACCGCGCTGCCGGACACTGTCTGTTCGTGACGCGAGAGGAAAATAGCCGAGGGATTATTCACTTCCTTCAGTCCCAGCTCGGTCATGGCAAACACGCCCAACTCATTCACTGCCCCGAAGCGATTTTTAAAAGCGCGGATGACCCGGTAACGGCTGCCACTGTCCCCCTCGAAATAGAGTACCGTGTCGACCATATGCTCAAGCACCCGCGGGCCCGCCAGCTGACCGTCCTTGGTGACATGGCCGACGATAAAGAGGGCCGCTCCGCTCTGCTTGGCATAGCGCACCAGTTGGGCGGCACTTTCGCGCACCTGTGCCACCGAGCCCGGAGCCGACTGCAGCTGCTCGGTGTAGATCGTCTGAATCGAGTCGATCACCAAGACCTGAGGTTTCTCCCTGAGCGCGACATCAATGATCCCTTCGACCCGGGTCTCTGGTAGCAAACGCATACGGTCAGTAGGCAGTTTCAAACGGTGGGCACGTAGGCTTATCTGCTGAGGGGACTCCTCGCCACTAACATAGAGGGTGGTGTAGCGCATGCCAAGAGCTGCCAGCGTTTGCAGCAGCAGGGTGGATTTACCAATCCCCGGATCACCGCCGATCAACACCACGGAGCCAGGCACCATACCGCCGCCGAGTACCCGGTCGAACTCACCGATACCGGTCGGGACACGCGCCACATCATCCGGCGCCACCTCGGAGAGCGCCTGAACCTGCACCGTACCGGCACTCCCGGCATAGCCGGCAAACCGTCCGGCACGCGGGGAGCTGCTTTGTTGCAGAAACTCCACCATCGTGTTCCAGGCTTCGCAGTCCGGACACTGCCCCGCCCACTTTGTCGTCTGAGCGCCGCATGCACTGCAGCTGTAACTGACTTTCGCTTTGGCCAATGGGCCTCTCCTTACATCAAGTGGTGATCCTCGTGGTCATCATCCTTGTCGGCATCCGGATAGTGATCCTCCTCCCATGGTTCTTCACCACCGCGCCGGTTGAGTAGCCAGAATACGACTATCACCACCAGTGCAGGAATGAGCACCAAAATCCCCACTCTCATCTTCGCCTGCTCAAAGGAACAGGCCGTCAGCAGGGGTAAGAGGCCCGACAGCAGGGCAATGCGTGACCATCGAATACCCATCATTCACCCTCCTTCTGCTGCAATGTATTGCGGATACAGCTGAGCCAGTAAGATTCTTGTGGTGGGATTAAGTTCAAGGTGATCCAGTTCATCTAAAGGCACCCAGCGCGCATCGGCCGCGTCATCTCCGGCACGAGGTTCGCCGTGCAGGTACTCAGCGAAAAAATCGAGCACCACGTAATGATAACGCACCGCACCATCACCATCGCGCTCAATAAACTCGAAGTGCCAGGCGAGTTCACCGGCACGGATGGCGATGCCCGTTTCCTCAAGGATCTCTCGCTCGACTGCTGCCGCGAGCGGCTCCCCCGCAGCAATCTTTCCGCCGGGAATGGCCCACTGGTTGATGCTCGGCGGCTTGCCGCGAAGGACAAGAAGGATTTTATCCCGATGGCAGACAACTGCCCCGACACCGAGCTGTGGCCAGTGCATGTTACCCCTGTTCCACCAGAGCAACCCGCTGGGTGACGCTGCACAGAAGTTCATAGGCAATGGTACCGGCAGCCTCGGCCACCTCCTCCACCGCAAGTCCTTCCCCCCACAGCACAACCGGATCGCCGATGCGTGCATCCGGCTGACCGCGAAGATCAACACAAACCATGTCCATCGAGACCCGTCCAATCAACGGCACGCGACGCCCATTGACCAGAACTGGCGTGCCATTAGGGGCATGGCGAGGATAGCCATCGCCATAGCCTGCCGCTACCACTCCCACGGGCATCGCCTCCGGGCAGGTCCAGGCACCACCGTAACCGACAGTGTCTCCGGCTTGTACCATATTCACGGCGATGAGTTCTGAGCTGAGTGTCATCACCGGCCTCAAATCGTGTTCTGCTGCGCGGCCGCCGATAAAGGGGGAGACGCCATACAGCATGATGCCCGGGCGCACCCAGTCGGCGTGTGTCTCGGGCCAACCGAGGATACCAGCGGAGTTGGCGATGGCTCTTTCACCGGAAAGACCTGCCGTGCTACGGGAAAAATCCTCTAGCTGCCTGTGCGTAGCGGGATGCTGCAAATCATCGGCACAGGCCAGGTGGGTCATCTGTCCCAATGGTTGCAGCCGAGGATGCGCCTGTAGCCGCTGCCATAGAGAAGCGGCACATGCAGGAGAAACGCCAAGGCGGTGCATCCCGGTGTCGATCTTGAGCCAGACCCGGATCGGAACATTTATCGATGCCTGCTCCAACGCAGCGATCTGGCTTTCATGATGCAATAACAAATCGAGACGATGCTCCGCGATGAGAGGGATCTCATCGGCGTGATAGAATCCTTCAAGCAAGGTAATGGAAGCGGTAATGCCGGCAGCACGCAGCTGTAATGCCTCATCGATACAGGCAACGCCAAATCCGTCACTGTCATACAGGGCCTGAGCCACACGGACCAACCCGTGGCCATAACCGTTGGCCTTGACCGCCGCCATGACCCGACAGCTCGGCGCGGCCCGGCGAACAACCTGAAGATTATGGCGAAGTGCGGCCAGGTTGATACTGACCTGAGTTCTCCGCATTACTCGAAGTCCCCATCTCCATAGTGGCCATGGGCCAGATTCTCAAAGCGAGTGAACTGCCCTAGGAAGGCCAGTCGGGTCATGCCAATAGGGCCGTTACGTTGTTTGCGGATCAGGATCTCGGCCGTGCCCTTATCGTTGCTGTCTTCGTTGTAGACCTCATCGCGATAGATGAAGATGATGACATCAGCATCCTGCTCGATAGCGCCTGATTCACGCAGGTCGGACATGACCGGGCGCTTGTCGGGGCGTTGCTCAAGGCTGCGGTTGAGCTGGGACAGGGCGATGACCGGCACGTTAAGCTCTTTGGCTAGCCCCTTGAGCGAGCGGGAAATCTCGGAGATCTCCGTCGCCCGGTTCTCTTTGGATGAGCCGGGTGAACCCTGCATCAACTGTAAATAGTCGATGACGATAAGGCCGAGGCCATGTTCACGGGCCAGCCGACGGGCACGCGAGCGCAGCTCGGTGGGAGTGAGACCGGGTGTATCATCGATATAGATCGGCGCCTCGGAGAGGATGCCCACTGCCGAGGTCAGGCGCGGCCAGTCATCGTCGTTGAGCTTACCGGTGCGCACCCGGTGCTGGTCGATGCGACCGAGCGAGGACATCATACGCATAGCCAGCTGCTCGCCGGGCATCTCCATGGAGAACACGGCCACCGGCACCTGTCCCTTGATCGCCGCATTCTCGGCGATATTCATGGCGAAGGTGGTTTTACCCATGGAGGGACGGCCGGCAATAATGACGAGGTCAGAGCGCTGCAGGCCGGAGGTCTTCTCATCGAAGTCGTCGAAGCCCGTGGGCACGCCGGTGATCGCGTTGTCCTGGGTGAACAGGTAATCGATCTTCTCCACTGCTTTGGTCAGCAGCTCCTTCATCCCGGCGAAGCCCTTGTTGTTGCGCGCTCCTTGATCGGCGATCTCGAACACCCGCCGCTCAGCTTCATCAAGCAGTTCGCCGACCTTGCGCCCCTCCGGGTGGTAGGCCGTGTCGGCGATGGCGTTGGCCACCTGGATGAGCTGGCGCAGCACCGAACGCTCGCGCACGATGTTGGCATAGGACTTAATGTTGGCGGCACTGGGCGTGTTGGTGACCAGTGTGCCCATATAGGTGATGCCGCCGACGTTATCGAGTTCGCCCTTCTTATCAAGCCATTCGGCCAG
>JBFEWO010000095.1:0-10711 GCA_041546305.1 Thiohalomonadaceae bacterium
ACCTGGCGCTTGCCGGGTTTACCGCGCCAGTCGCCGACGACACCTGAGTGAATGTTCAGCATTGCTTCGTCGAGCAGTGATATTGCCCCTTTGCGTTGTAATTTGACAGCTATACCAAGCAAACGTGTCATCGCGGATGAGACCCAAGTCAATCGTGATTAAGTAGAAACGGAGGGCATGGCGGCATGGATGTCGTCTTCGGGAGGGGGGAATTTCACACTCGGCTTATGATAACAGTTGCCAGTTCGTTCTGCTAAGCTGCAAAATCCATTGATATTATGTGGCAATAGTGTTGTTGAGGGTGAAGGGAGATACTGCATGCACAACTACATGTGGCTATGGATGGTGGGCTGTATTGGCTTGGCGGCTTGTAGTTCTACTTCTGGTCTAGTGAATATTGATGGTGAAGACCGTCATGCTCGCTTCGGCGAAGGAGAGATTCTTTTGCCGTTGGGCAATAAGTCTCCTACGCAACATGACCGAGATTATAGAGTTCTCTCCATTGGATATGCGCGTGGTACAGGCCAATTCGATCAAGTACTTTCCAGCAGCGTGTATGTCGATGTTGATGGCACACAACTCCATGGTTCGGCCACACTCAATAATGAGGCGATACTCAATGTGATGTACCTGAGAGGGCTTCGCCATACTTTCACGAGCAAATCGTTTGAATGGTATAGAGGCGGAGGAGTGGCATTATTGGACATGGATTTCACCACCACAGACGGTCTCCAGTATGCGTCCACTAACCACAGTGGAGTCACCCTGCACGGCTTACTCGGGATTGCCTATCATTTCACGCCCACTTTTGGGGCCGAAGGAAATATAGGGATTTATACGGAACTCTTTGCACATGAAACTTCGTCTTCCCTGTGGGAAGAGCGCATACAATTCTTTGTAACACCAGCCCCTTCGGTACGGTTGCATGCAGGTTACCGAAGTTGGGGGTATTCGGCAGGCTACAACAACCGTTCGGATATCGAATTCTTCTTCTCAGGAGCCAGTGTAGGGGCAGCTTTTCTCTTTTAGCCAGAAGGCTGAGTGATGAGCCGCATGCATTCGGCTAGAATCACGCGCAGGCGCTCGGCGCCGAGGCTGTTCATTTGCTCGATGTTCCGCTCTGGGATGGCCTCCGGCCGGGGGTAGCCTGAGATCGCCCGGGCCACCCCCTCGACCCGTAGCAGGTGCAATATCGGGTAGGGAGAGCGGTTGGTGTAGTTCTCCGCATCGTCCGGAAGGGTGCCGGCGAACTGGTAGTGCGGGTGCAGGCTGGCCACCTGAAACTCTTCCTCATAACCGCCCTGTTCCAACAGTGCGTCGACCACATCGAGAAAGTCGTTGTAGTCCAGGAAGTCCTGCAATACCCAGGGGTGGATCAGGACCGTGGTTTCCACCAGTTCGGGGTCGGTGCTGCGCAGGTATTCCAATTCGTGCTGCAGGTCTGCCAGCAGGGTTTCCGGATCGCTCGCCTCGCTAACCACGTAGCGGACCTGATCCCCTTTGTAGGGTTTGCGGGCAAAGGGACAGAGATTGAATTCGATAACCACGCGCTCTATCCAGCAGCGTGTCCGGGCGATGATGGTGTCTGGGTTGGGTTGGTGCATCGGACCTATGATACCTCAATGTGGTGGGTAGGTCGGATTAGCCCAGCGTAATCCGACAACAATGTCGGGTTACGGCTGGTGCCTAACCCGAGCTACGTGCTTGCGACTTTCAGACATACTGCCCGGCACACCACCCTGAGGCCCAGGCCCACTGGAAGTTGTAGCCGCCGAGCCAGCCGGTGACGTCCAGCACCTCGCCGATAAAGTAAAGGCCGGGCACGGCCTTCGCCTCCATGGTCTTGGAGGAGATCGCATCGCAGTCGACCCCGCCGCGGGTGATTTCGGCGGTGCGGTAGCCCTCGGTCCCGCCGGGAGTGATCTGCCAGTGGTGGAGTTGCTGCCGCAGGGTGTCCATCTGTGCATTGCTGAGCTGGGCCAGCGGGGTTTCGAGTATCGTTGCGGGCACCAGGGTCGCAACCAGTCGGGCTGGTAGGCGATGTCCGAGCAGGGTTTTCAGCTGCTGCTTGGGGTGTGCTTGCCGGGTGTTTTCCAGCTGTATCTCCACCGCTTCGTCAGGCAACCAGTCGATAGTAAGCGCCTCGCCCGGTTGCCAGTAATTGGAGGCCTGCAGGATCGCCGGGCCGCTGAGGCCGCGATGGGTGAACAGTACATTCTCACGAAAGTGCTTGTCCCCGGCCTGTACCACGGCCTCCACCGCAATGCCGGAAAGCGGCGCCAGCCGTTCCTTGTCATTGGGCTGTAGCGTGAAGGGAACCAGCCCCGCAGAGGGGGGCCAGACCTTGATGCAGAACTGTTCGGCAATCCGATAGCCAAGGGGGCTCGCACCCATGGTGGGGATGGAGAGGCCGCCGGTGGCAATTACCAGCGATTGGCACTGATAATCCCCGCGGGAGGTCTGGAGCACGAAGCTGCCCTGCTCGCTTTTTTGGACCGACTCAATCGTGGTTTTCAGCTGCAGGACCACACCGGCATCGCGGCATTCGGCCAGCAGCATATCGAGGATATCTTTGGCGCTGTCGTTGCAGAACAGTTGCCCATGCTCCCGTTCGTGATAGGGAATACGGTGGCGCTCGACTAGGGCGATAAAGTCCCATTGGGTAAAGCGGCTCAGCGCCGATTTGACGAAGTGCGGGTTGTGCGACAGGTAATTGGCGGCAGAGACATCATAATTGGTGAAATTGCAGCGTCCGCCTCCGGACATGCGGATCTTGTTACCCGCCTTGCGAGCATGGTCGAGGATAGTGACCTGGCGGCCGCGTTTGCCCGCCTCGATAGCGCACATCAGTCCGGCGGCGCCGGCACCGATTACAATGACATCACAATGGTTCATGTCGGGCTGGGGATCGCTAATCAGGGCGGCCAGTATACCGCAGGGCCGGTTGGCTTATACTCGGGAAAACCGGAAAGAGGAATGTGGAGAACATTGACCGCTTGAACCTTAGCCTGGAACAGGCTTCAAAGATAAAGGAGGGACAACCATGGGGAAAAAACCACGTAAAGCCGGTGATGCTATAGACCAGAACAAGCTCGATCAGGTTGTCGCTGAGGCGCGGCGGGCGGCGGAAAAGCGACTGGAGGGTTACCGCGAACAGTCGTTGCGCATCCATCCCTGGATTTGCGGCCGCTGCGGCCGCGAGTTCACACGGGAAAATCTGCATGAGCTGACGGTGCACCACAAGGACCACAATCACGACAATAACCCGCCTGATGGCAGTAACTGGGAGAATCTCTGCCTCTATTGTCACGACAACGAGCACCAGCGCTATGTGGACAAGGTGCGTGGTTATGATGGGTTGGCGCCTGCTGAGCAGAAACCCGCCACCTTTAACCCCTTTGCCGACTTGGCTGCCATGCTCAAGGACAAGGACAACAGCAAGTAACTCTCTCTCCCTGCCGGTCCTAACGGGTGGAGGTCAGCTCTTGCTGAAGGTCGCGGCCTTGTGTCGGTTGTTCAGACGATGCAGCGAGGCAGTAATGAAGGCCTCCACCTCGTGTCGGGAACCCCGGCGTGTACCGGTGATTTCGCTGGTCTGGTTGGCGATGGTGTACTGGTACCAGCTGTTCTTGTCATCAGGGATAGGAGGGGAGGTTTGCCGGACGGTGACGAGTTCAAATTTCCAGCTCATGTTTTCGCTCTCAGATTCGTTGCCCACAGGGGGGCGTCGGGTTCTTAAGAAAGTCGGATGGAAGCGTAGGCGGGAAAGATGTCAGGCCTGTGACGGTTTTGTGTCATGGTTGTGAGATTGATGCCAGCTGACAAAGGCCTGCGAATCTGGCCTAACGCTGATATGATTTCCTCATGCCGTTTGATTCCGCAACACGACTGCTGGGCCAGTCAATTCTCTACTTTGAGGGGCGACCGATTGGAACCGCCGCTGCCTGCGATCCGCACCCTGCGGCTGCCAATTACAACGAATGCTTTGTGCGCGACTTCGTTCCCGCCGCATTGGTGTTTCTCATGCGTGGCGAGTACGAGATCGTGCGCAATTTTCTCACCACGGTGATGGGCCTTCGGGCCCAGCAGCCGGTACTTCCCGGGCATCAACGTGCCACCGGTCTGATGCCGGCCAGCTTTCGGGTGGTGCAGGAGCATGGCAAGGAGCGGCTGCTGGCGGATTTTGGCGAGCTGGCGATCGGGCGCGTTGCACCGGTCGATTCAGCGATGTGGTGGGTGTTCCTGCTGCGCGCCTATGTACGGGTCAGCGGGGATGAGGCCTTTGCCCGCTTGCCCACTATCCAGGAGTGCATGCGACAGACGCTGGAGCTTTACCTCAAAGAGAGCTTTGAGTCGGCGCCAACCATGTTGGTGCCCGATGGCTCGTTTATGATTGACCGGCGTATGGGGGTTTACGGACACCCCCTGGAGATCCAGGCCCTCTACTATGGCATGCTACGCACAGCCCATGAGTTGTTGCGCGAGACCGCGGAGAACGAAAGGTTGCGCGAGATGCTGTCCATCCGGAGCAACTCCATTCGGTCCTATGTGCGGATTTACTACTGGATGGGGCGCGATAGGCTCAATGAGATCCACCGCTATCACTCCGAAGAGTTCGGCATCGATGCGCGTAATGTGTTGAATGTCTATCCGGAGAGCATTCCCGACTGGATCGATGGCTGGCTCAAACCAGGGAGTGGCTTCCTGGTGGGCAATGTGGGTCCGGGGCGCATCGATTTTCGCTTTTTTGCACTGGGCAATCTCCTGGCGATCCTCTTTGGTCTGGCCAGCGACGATGAGGCACAGGCGATCATGCGCCTTTACCATCACCACTGGGATGAGCTGGTGGGGGAGATGCCACTCAAGATTGTCTATCCAGCGGTAACCGGCGTGGAATGGGAGTTCATGACCGGCAGTGACCCGAAAAACAGTGCCTGGTCCTACCATAATGGCGGCAATTGGCCGGTCTTGTTATGGCCGTTCATCGCTGCTGCCAGGCATAGTGGGCGGCTCGATCTGGCTGAGCGTGCCCTGTTTGGGTTGGGGGAGCGCCTAATGGCCGACCACTGGCCGGAGTATTACGATGGCCGCTTTGGCAGCCTGGTGGGCAGGCGCTCCAACCGCCACCAGGTGTGGAGTGCCACGGCCTATCTGTTGGCATGTGAGTTGATGGAAAACCCCTCGGCTGGTGAGTTGTTCGATCGCATGTTATTTGAAAGCTAGCACGTATCGTGTGTCTCCATTTGTGGTAAATTTCCTTCCAATTTGTATGGAAGCTATAAAAAGGGCTTGAGCCTTGACCCCTGATCCCGTTTTTCATCAGACAATTTCACCGTGATCGCAGCTCAGTCCCAGCATGCAATAGCCCAGGCACCGATTGGAGTGTTCGACTCCGGCGCGGGAGGTTTGTCGGTCTTGCGGCAGATCCATGAATTGCTGCCTTGTGAGGATTTGCTGTACGCGGCCGATACCGCACACATTCCCTACGGGGATAAGACACCAGCCTATGTGCGCGAACGGGTAAATGTCGTGGCGGAGCGGTTGGTTGAATTGGGGGTGAAAGCCCTGGTTGTCGCATGCAATACGGCCACAGCAGCAGCGGTGGAGTCTTTGCGTCAGCGCTTTGCCATGCCGGTGATCGGGATGGAACCGGGGGTTAAGCCTGCCGTGGAGTGCAGCAAAAGCGGTGTTGTCGGCATCCTTGCCACTGAGGGGATGGTGCGCAGCAATCGCATGGCCGATCTGGTGCAACGCTTTGCATACGACAGAGAGGTGATTATTCAGCCTTGTCCCGGGCTGGTCGAGCAGGTGGAGCGCCATGCCTTGCATAGCCCGGAAACCGTGCGATTGTTGCAGGCCTATCTGGAGCCGATTCTCGAGCGCGGCGCCGATACGCTGGTGCTGGGATGTACCCACTATCCCTTTTTGTTGCCGACGATCGCCAGATTGGTCGGACCGCAGGTAAAGGTGATCGATACTGCTCCGGCGATCGCCCGCCAGTTGCAGGCGCAATTGCGGCATCATGGTCTGTTGAACGAAACCGCTACCAAGGGGACTGTGCACTTTTTTACCACGGGCGCCGTGCAGGAACAGGCAGCGCTGTTCAGTTACCTCTGGGGAAGTGCGGTGGCGGTGGAGTCACTGCAACAGGCAGGTACTCCTCCTAGTGTGGAACCTGAGTGGGCTGAAAGGAAATGATGTTCTGGAATAGGATCAGCGAGGTCAAGGAAAGCGCTGAATTTCAGTCGGGACTGGTGCGGCTGGGGATCTGGCTATTTGCTGCCACCTATGTGGGGCTGAGTTCCATGACCGATGTCTATCAGGTCAATGCGGATCACTACCTGCTCCTGTTTTCGGTCTATCTGGTACTTTTTCTGGCGATCTTTACCAGTGTGTTGTTCCGGCCCGTATGGGTGGAGCGACAATACTTCACGCTGGTGGTGGATATCACGGCCACCAGTTTTGCCATTTTTCTTACCGGGCATGCCACCAGTCCCTTCTTTATCCTCTACTTTTGGCTCTTCCTCTCCTATGGTACGCGCTACGGCAAAAGGCACCTGCTGGTGGCCTCGATGATCAGCGCTATCGCCTATCTGGTCACGGTCGAGGCCATCGACGGTTGGCAGGAGAGCGGCTTTGAGGTGAGCTTTATTTTGCTGTCGCTGATCCTGCTGCCGCTATACCAGTTGTCGCTGTTGAAAAGGTTGCAGCAGGCAAAGGAGGTCGCAGAAATTTCGCGCCAGAAGGCGGAGGCATCGAACCAGGCAAAGAGCAGCTTTCTTGCCAACATCAGTCATGAGATCCGCACCCCGCTCAACGGCCTGATGGGTATGGGTCAGCTGCTGCTAGCTACCCGACTTGACTCTGTGCAGCGCGAATATACCGAAAATCTCATTCGCTCCGGCCGTGCCTTGACCACTGTCATCAACGAGGTACTGGATTTTTCCAAAATCGAGGCCGGCGTAGTGGAGATCAAATCTTACGATTTTTCCCTGCGGCCGCTGCTGGATGAGGTGATGCAATTGATGCATTTAAGCGCCAATGCCAAGGCGCTGGACCTCGAGTACCAGTGTGATCCGGAGATCCCTGACTACCTCCATGGCGATGCCTCACGTTTGCGCCAGGTGCTGATTAATATCATCGGCAATGCGGTGCGTTTTACGGAAAAGGGTGAAGTGGCTATCTGTATTGATCGCGTTGGACGCGATTCCGATCCGCTGCTTTTGCATTTTTCCATCATCGATACCGGCATCGGAATCCGGCCTGAGCAGATGGCAAGATTGTTCGAACGGTTCAGCCAGGTGGATGACACTCCTACGCGCAGTTACGGCGGAACCGGTCTGGGACTTTCCATTAGCAAGCATCTGGTGGAAGCCATGGGGGGGCGCATCGGTGTCGAGTCAGATTACGGCCGCGGCAGTACCTTCTGGTTTGAATTACCCTTCTCGGCTGCACAGCAGGACAACTTGGAAAAGAATGGCAAGGGCGGGATGGTCTCTTTGCAGGGCTTGCGTGTCATGCTGGTCGATGACGATGCAATCAACCGCCTTGCCGGGCAACACATTCTGGAGAAGGCGGGCTGCAAGGTGGTTCTTGCCAACGACGGCAAGGACGCACTTAATCAGTTGCGACACTGCCAGGTCGATTTGGTACTGATGGACATCCATATGCCCAATCTTGATGGCATCGAAGCCACCCGGCGCATACGAGAGAGCGGGGATTACACCGATTACCATCTGCCAATTATTGGACTGACGGCCAGCGTAATGAAAGACGAACAGCAGCTTTATCGGGAGGCCGGAATGGACGATGTGGTGGCCAAGCCGGTGGAGATTGCGGCTTTGGTGCGAGCGATACACAACGTCACAGGTGAACGGAAAAAGTAGCGTGAGCCAATCGGGAAAATAATCCATAGCTGCACGAGCCCTGCCTTTCCCGTGATAAACTGCGCCGCATTTTGAAAACAAGCCCCTCTTTCCGATGAATAACAAACAGCGCCGTGAAGCCTTTCGCGCCCTGGCCGATGATCTCCAGGGAATCGATATTGCAGCCTATGAAGCCAGTAACCGGGATTGGCAAGAACCGGTCATCGGCCTCGGCAAGCCAGATACCCGCATCGCCTTTTTCGGCCGAGATCCGGGGCGCGATGAGGTCGAACACCAGATGCCCTTTATTGGCGCCGGCGGTCAGAAGGTGCGCGGTGCCATCTATCGACACCTCTACAGCAAGCCGATGCCCGATTTCGAGGCGTCGCTCGAGGTGGGCAAGGGGTTTTTCTGGGCCAACACCGTCCCCTACAAGCCGGTGGGCAACAAGGCCTGGTCGATGAAGGTGAAAAAACAGTTCCAGCCGCTGGTGGCCGATCTGCTGATCCACGCCTGGCATGGTCGTGATGTCATCACCCTGGGACGTGAGGCCTTTCTCTGGTTTGGCATCAACCAGCCAGTGGAGGCTCGAAGGCAGTTGGAGGCTTTTTGGGAGCGTGAGGATCGGTTCAGCACCTATACCGAACTGGAGCTCGCCGCGCCGGATGGCGACAGCCGCCGACTGCGCCTCTATCCCCTGCCCCACCCATCGCCTCTCAATGCCACCTGGTACAGGCGCTTTCCCGAGTTACTGGAGCAGCGTCTCCGGCAGCTGGATGCGAGCCCGGATAATCTCAAGATCAGCTAACCGTCGATTCAGTGGTGCTTGTTCCTGCAAGTTTTGCGGGAACAAAAAACCACCATGTGCAGCGCTGTCCCCCCTCCTGACAGTGTGATATCCCCCCACCGCTATGGCATTTGCCGCAGTTTTCCTTCTGCTGACGGTGGTCATTTCTTGGGGACTTCAATCGAATCAATGACTTATGGTGTTGGCCCAATAGTTGCGAAACAGTCGGACCGTTTTTAGAAAATCCTGTCGCAATTTTGAAAAAGGGGAACAAACAGAATGAAGAAAGCCGTGTATTTGCTGTTATTGGGTGTGCCACCGCTGCAGGCCGGTGACGAAGCGTTGCCGGTGATCACCGTGGATAGCACTACCTTGAGTGACATCAGCGGAGAAGAGGTCAAGTCTGCTGATTTGGCAGAGGCGCTGGCGAAAAAGGTACCCAGCGTGTCTCTGGTACGTCGCAGCGGTATTGCCAACGACATCATTTTACGAGGCCAGAAGAAGGACAACATCAACATCCTTATCGATGAGGCCAAGGTGTACGGTGCCTGCCCCAATCGCATGGATCCCCCTACCTCTCACATCCTTACCAATAACATCGAAGGGATCACCATCACGGAAGGTCCCTATGACGTAGAAAACTTCGGTACCCTGAGCGGTGCGGTGAAGATCACCACCCAAAAGCCGTCCGAGGAACTCGCTGGTGAGGTGGGAGTGAATTTCGGCAGTTGGGGATATCGCAAGCAATATGCGACGGTCAGCGGTGGCAGTGAGCGTGTGCGCATGCTGCTCAGCGCTTCCAATGAGACCAGCGGCCAGTATGAAGATGGCGACGGTAATGACTTCTATGAGCAGATCGCAAACCTGAACCTGACCGGTATGGCAGGCATGGCTCAGTACAAGGATCAATACCGGGATCAGGATGCCTACACCAAGCAAACCGTGATGGGAAAGATCTATGCGGACATCACCGACAACCAGAAACTCAAGCTGAGCTACACCGCCAACCGCAGCGATGATGTCCTCTATCCGTCAAGCATGATGGATGCCCTGTATGATGATTCAGATATATTCACCGCCGAATACACCCTCAGTGAGCTGGGCCGTTATTCCAAATCCCTAGACTTCAACTATTACGATTCGAAGGTCGATCATCCCATGTCGAACTTCTATCGCCTCTCTTCCGGGCCGAGTTCGGTCAATGAGAAAACCAGTGCGCTCACCACGCGCACCCGGGGATTCAAGGCTAAGAATCTGTTCGAACTGGATGACCGCACCGGGCTGACCCTGGGCGTCGACGCCAGTAACCGGAATTGGGATGGCACCTATCATGGCGAAGGGACCCAGGCCCAGGTCGACGGGCTGAAAAGTATCAATCATGTGGACACCGAAAACCGCGCCATTTTTGCCGAGTTCGAGAAGCGTTACGAAACGCTGAATCTACGCGTCGGCGCCCGTTACGATGACACTACCATCACTCCTGCAGATGATGTCGCGCAGCAGGCCAATGACTATAACGCCGTCAGCGGCTTTGCCTTTGCCAGCTACCAGAGCAACGAGAGCACCCGCTATTTTGCCGGTATCGGTAAATCGTCCCGGGTGCCCGACGCACGTGAACTCTACTTCAAGGGTGCGATGATCAATGGTATGTTGATGACCCCGGAAGTCGGTACCCCAACCCTCGATCAGACCACCAACACCGAAATCGATCTCGGTGTGGAGAAGCGCTATCAGAACGCCTCAGTCAAGGCCAAGGTCTTCCACAGCTGGTTGAAGGATTTCATCTACTACAACGCCGATAAGACGATGCACGCCTTTGAGAATATCGACGCCACCATTCATGGTGTGTCGCTAAGCGGTGAGTATTTTGTTGGTGATACGGTGTCGCTGGACATGGCGCTGGCCTGGCAGCGTGGACAGAAAGATGAGGCTTTGGCTGGTCAGACCGACAAGGATCTGGCAGAGATCACCCCGATCAAGGTCAATCTCGGCCTGAATTACGACTACTCACCACGTAGTGCGGCACGACTGGAGATGGTCGCGGCTGATAAATGGAACA
>JBFEWO010000086.1:0-11595 GCA_041546305.1 Thiohalomonadaceae bacterium
CGCCGCCACCGCTTGCCCGAATTCTCGCCAAGCATTAACAGGCAGGGGGTGAGAATCAACGTGAGCAGAGTGGCGAATGCCAGACCACCGGACACGGCGGTGGCCAGCTGCACCCACCATTGGGTGGAGGGCGCACCGACGGTCACTTCGCGGTTCAGCAGGTCGATGTTGACCATGAGCACCATCGGCATCAGGCCGAGAATCGTGGTGACGGTGGTGAGCAGTACCGGGCGCAGACGCTGTGCCGCCGTGCGTAACACAGCTTCGATCGCATCCATCCCGCCGGCTCGCAGAATGTTGAAGGTGTCGATCAGCACGATATTGTTATTCACCACGATGCCGGCCAGGGCGATGACACCAACCCCACTCATAACGATACCGAAGGGCTGCCCGGTAGTGAGCAGGCCGAGAAACACACCGACAGTAGAAAAAACCACCGCGGTAAGGATCAGAAAGGCCTGGTAGAAACTGTTGAACTGGGTCACCAGGATGATGGCCATGATGAATAGCGCTACCAGGAAGGCATTACTGAGAAAGGCCTGCGATTCGCGTTGCTCCTTGTCCTCCCCCTTGAAGGTGACGGTAATTCGCGAATCCATGGCCTGGGTGTTTTCGCTCTGCCACTGCTGGATCTCCGCCACCTTGTTGGCCGGCAGGATCCCCTCTTCCACATCCGCCTTCACCGTCATCACGCGCTGACCGTCAACCCGGTTGATGGTACCGAGTTTAGGCGCCGGGGTACGGGTGATGAAATTGCTGATCGGTACCAGTCCGTAATTGGTCTGTACCCGCAGACGGTCGAGCTGCTCCAGATCACGATCCCCCTCGGGGAGACGCACGATGATATCCACCTCATCATCCGCATCGTCCGGGCGATAATCACTGACCTTAATGCCATTGGTCACCATCTGCACGGCATTGCCAACAATGGTAATGTCGGCGCCGAAACGGGCCGCCTGGGTGCGGTCGACGGTGATCTGCCATTCGATGCCTGGCAACGGTCGACTGTCCTCGATGTCGACGAAGCCGCCGATCTGATCCAGGACTTCCCGCACTCTTGCCACCACTGGTTCCAGCAGTTGCGGATAGCGAGATCCCAACTGCAACTGTACCGGCTTGCCTACCGGCGGTCCCCCCTCCTGCTTTCGCGCCTCGATAATGAGCCCTGCGATACCTTTCGTGCGCTGGCGGACTTCTTCGAGGATTTCACTGGCAGGACGGCGCTGCTGCCAATCGACAAACTCCATCTGAATCACACCGATAGTATCCTCGGGCAGATCCTGGCCACGCAGATTGATGCCGCTTCGGGTGTAGAGGGTTTCGATCTCGCGCATATCGAGCAGGCGCTGTTCAACCTGCCCCACCAGCGCATCCTGCTCATAGACCGAAAGATCGCCGCGGGCCCGCACATGCAATGCCGCCCGTTCCGGCTCCACATCGGGGAAAAATTCCACCCCTTTGCCCAATACACCATAGGCCGTATAGACACTGACCAGCAGCACCACTGCAATGAGCAGGATCTTCAGCGGATGGGCCAGCAGGCGTTCGAGAAACCGCACATAGATGCCGGTAAAGCCACGGATTTCGTGCAACTCGCCGGCCTCGGAAGCAGCCAGGCTGCGAATCGCCTCCTCGCTCAGGGGACTGCGTTTACCCACCAGCCCCCCCAGCGTGGGAACAAAAATCAACGCCATCAGCAGGGACGCTGAAAGTGTCGCCAACAGGGTGATCGGCAGGTACTTCATGAACTCGCCCACCACCCCTGGCCAGAACAACAACGGCATGAAGGCAGCCAGGGTCGTCGCAGTGGAGGCGGTGATGGGCCAGCTCATGCGCCTCGCGGCAAACGCGTAGGCCTCGCTTCGGTCCATGCCCTCAGCCATCTTGCGATCGGCCATTTCGGTAACCACGATGGCACCATCCACCAGCATACCCACCGCCATGATCAACGCAAACAGCACCACAATATTGATGGTCAGGCCGAGCGTGTGAATCAAGAGAATGCCCGTGAGGAAGGAGCCGGGGATCGCCAAGCCCACCAGCAGACCGCTGCGCCAGCCGAGGGCGCCAATGATCACCACCATTACCAGCAGAACCGCACTGAGCACGTTGTTTTGCAGATCCGCGAGCATGGTGCGCACATCCTCGGACTTATCTTGCGAATAGCTCACCACCACCCCGTTGGGCCAGGTGGCACGTTCGCCCTCAACAATGGCCTTGACCTGTTCGATGGTCTCGATGATGTTTTCACCGACCCGCTTGGAGATCTCTAGGCTGATGGCCGGGCGGCCATTGACCCGGGCAAAACTGGTGGGGTCCTTAAAGGTACGGCGTGCCGTCGCCACATCACCGAAAGTCACTACCCTGTCCTCGGTCACCTTGACCGGCAGGGACAGGACCTCCTTGGCGCCCTCCAGCAAGCCCGGCACCTTGACCGAAAATCTCCCCCTGCCGGTATCCAACGCACCGGCAGCCACCAGCTTGTTGTTGCGCCAGACAAAATTGATCAGCTCCTCGTAGGAGATGCCATAGCTATCGAGCACCCGCGGGTCGACCTCGATCTCGACCACCTCTTCGCGATCACCGGCGATGTCCGCCTCCAGGACCTCACGCAACCCCTCGATCTTGTCCTTCAGATCCCGCGCCAGAGTGAGTAACGTGCGCTCAGGCACGTTCCCCGCCAGGGTCACTACCAACACTGGAAACAGGGCAACGTTAACCTCATTGACACTCGGTTCATCGGTATCGGCCGGCAGCTCCACCTTGGCCAAATCCACCTTCTCGCGCACATCCTGCAATGCCTTGTCGCTATCAAACCCGGCATCAAACTCCAGCAGCACCGAGGCATGTCCCTCGCCGGCGGTGGAACGCATCTCCTTGACCCCTTCAATGGTCTGCAACTCCTTTTCCATCGGGCGCACCAGGAGGCGCTCGGCATCCTCAGGGGAGATGCCCTCATGACTCATGGAGACATAGATGATCGGGATCGCGACATCCGGTTCGGCTTCCTTGGGGATGGTCTGATATGAGATGTAGCCGCTGATGAGCAACAACACCAGTACAGCAAGTACGGTCCGCGAACGGTTAAAGGCAGCATCGATAAAGGTCTTCATGGCAAGCCCCTACTCGGCGACAACCACATCGACCCGATCCCCGGCTCGCACAAAGCCCTGGCCGACGGTAATCAACCGGGCAGTGGCAGGCAGACCGGCTAACCACAGTCCATCCCGTTCCGACTTGAGGATCTCCACCGCATGGAACTGCACCACGCCCTGCTCATCGACGCTCTTGATCCCAAGAACCCCGGCATCATTGAGCGACAGCAAGGCCGGCGAGACCTTGTGCGCCTTCACCATGTCACGAGGAATGGTGATCGAGGCGCTCATACCGCCACGCTGGTGGGGGGGAGGATTGGCGACCTCCATCTCGATGCGGTAGGTACGAGTGCTTGGATTGGCGCTGGGGGCGATAAAGCGCAACTTCCCCTCCAGCATGGCGCTATTGCTCAACGCCACCCTGACGGGCATGCCGTTTTGCAGTACGCCGACCTCCCGTTCGGAAACATCACCGGTAATCAGCAGCGGATCCAGCTCGACCACCTCGAGCAAGGGATCGCCCACCGAAAGAAAATCCCCCACCTCCACCTGCTGTGCCTGAATGAGCCCGGCAAACGGAGCGACCACTTTGATATTTTGCAGGTTGAGTTCTGCCCGCTTGACTTCAGCGCGGGCCGTACGCAGCAAGGTCAAGGCCTCGGCGAGCTGCCGCTCCGCCTGCAGTCCCTTGGTTTTAAGGGATTTAACCCCTTCGTATTCCAGCTCACGTTGCGCCAGCAACGCCTTGGCTTGCGCCAATCGCTGCGGCCGATCATCCTCGGCCAGTCGGAGCAACAGCTCCCCCTTCTTTACCGCCTTGCCACGCGGGGCAAGCACTTCTGCCACCTGGCCGGCCACCTCGGCGCGGATGGTCACTCGCCGATTGGGCTCGCTCTGCCCGTAGAGCGTCAGGTCGCGCTGTACTTCACTGGCCTGATATTCCTTTACCTGAACCTCGGTGCGCGGCACGGCCTGAGTGGCTGGCGGGGCGCTCTCCTGTTTTCTCTCCACAGGACCAAGCAGCATCCATAAGGTGACCCCAAGAACGATGGCGGCGGCAATTAGATAGGAACGTTTCACAATTTCATCCTTCCTTGTTTTGTTCGAGCGTGCGAAGAAGCCCCTCCCTGTGCTGCTCGATATAATCCCGACCTGCCTGCAGGACGGCGCGGGCATAGCCGGCGGCAAACTGTGGCCCTTCTGGGTGCTCGTTATCGCCACAGCCGAGGCAGGTATCGATATGAGCAAGATTGGACTCGATATCCTCCAATCGCTGCTGCAACGCCTCCTGCACCTTCGCCGGCGTCAAGAGATGAGCATAGGCCATCAGCACCATGAAATCCGAACGAATACGATGGCTCGGATAGGTCTCGGCAAGCGCAGCGCGAAAGGCTTCCATCCCGGCCTCGGTCAAGCGGTAGACCTTCTTGGCGGGACGCTTTTCCTGCTCGATATTTTGGCAGGTGGCGTAACCTTCCCGTGTCAGCTCGGACAGCGCCGGATAGATCGAACCAAACCCGGCAACATAAAAATGGCTGAAGGCCTCCTCAAAGACCTTACGGATCTCATAGCCAGTGGCGTCCCCCATACTGAGCACGCCAAGACACAGGGTTTTCACATCCATCCGTGAATGATACGCGGATCATCTATATCGTCAAGATATATATCACTCCGATATAGCCATGGTGCATCGTTCCGGCTTGTGGCATAGTCCGCCACATCGATAGTATTTACGCCCTAATACCGGTCGGTATCCGTGGCTAAATAAGGAGTAGAAACAGATGCGTATAACCGTGATGGTGCTGCTTGGCGCGCTGACTCTTGCCGGTTGCGGAGGCAAGGTCAGCATGTACCGTGGCGATGCCCAGAACAGTGGGGTTTACAGTGATGGCGTGAGTGAGCTGAATAACCTGCAATGGAAATTCGACAGCAGAAACGCAATCAAGACCGCCGCCGTGGTCAGTAACAACGTTGGCTATTTCGGCAACCAAAGCGGTTTTCTGTTTGCCGTCAATCTCACCAACGGCAGCGAAAAATGGCGCTTCAAAACGGGCGGGCCGATTGGAGGAGCACCAGCGGTCAGTCAGGGCAAGGCCTATGTCGGCAGTCATGACGGCAAGTTCTATGCGGTGGACATCCAAACCGGGCAACAACTCTGGTCCATCACCACCTCTGGTTCCATTACCACCTCACCAGCCATGATCAACGGGATCATCTATGTCGGCAATGTCGCCGGAGAACTCTTTGCCATCGACAGCGCCACGGGCCGTGAACGCTGGAGATTCCGGTCCGACGGGCCTATCTACTCCTCACCGGCGGTCGCCGAAGGCCTGGTATTCTTTGGTAACGATGACGGACACCTCTATGCTGTAAGAGCAGATAATGGTAACGAGCAGTGGCGCTTTGCCACCGGCGGCAAAATTCAGGCTGACCCGATTGTGCATGGTAAACATGTCTACGTCGGCAGCCAGGATGGCAGACTCTATGCGGTAGATCTGAAAATCGGTCAGCAATCCTGGCGTTATCGGGCTGCTGGCGCCATTAACAGCACTGCCGTGATCAGTGAGAACACCCTGTTCTTCGGCAGCCAGGACGGCACGCTCTATGCCATCGATCTGAACACAAAAGAGCCCAAATGGAAGTACCGCACACGTGACTGGCTCAATGGTGCTACTGTTTTTGCCGACGGCATCGTCTACATCGGTGGCTATGACAAGAAACTCCATGCCGTCGTGGCAAAGAATGGCAGCCTGGCCTGGAGTTTTACCACTCAGGGGGCGATAACGGCCTCCCCGGTCCTCGCCTCAAACCGCATCTATTTCGGCAGCAGCGACGGTTTCTTCTACGCCGTACGCTAACCGCAATAAAGAAAAAAGGGCTGAAAATTTTTCAGCCCTTTTCTATTTTCATCCAAGCAGGAATCCACTACAGGCATTCTGCCCTTTCAATAAATTTTCAAATTCCTTTGTCTTTCGCCATGTTCCAGAGAACGTCCATATCTTCCAGTGAACACTGTTCTATTGCCTTCCCCTGTGCACTCACTTCCTGCTCGATATAACGAAAACGCCGTTCAAATTTTTCATTGGTCATTCTCAGTGCAGATTCCGGATCGACTCCGGCATGTCGGGCGAGATTGACACAGGCAAATAACAGGTAGCCAATCTCCGCCTGCAGAGCACTCTGATCCCCGGTATCGATCTCGGCACGTACCTCCTCGAGTTCTTCGCTGATCTTGTCGAGCACACCGCTCGCTTCGATCCAGTCGAAACCGGCCCGCGCCGCCCGCTTTTGCAGCTTTTGCGCACGGCTCAGCGCCGGCAGTCCGAGGGTCACACCATCGAGCAGGCTGTGATGCTGTCCCTTGGCCTGGCGTTCCCTGGCCTTGAGCTCCTCCCAGGCACGGGTCTGCGCCTCGGCATCGGCCACTGCCTCATCAGCAAATACGTGGGGATGGCGGCGGATCATTTTCTCCACAATACCCTCGACCACGTCAGCAAAAGAAAACACACCCGCCTCTTCTGCCATACGAGAATGGAACACCACCTGAAACAGCAGATCGCCAAGCTCATCACGCAAGTCGGCTAAATCATTACGGCTGATCGCATCGGCCACCTCGTAGGCCTCCTCGATGGTGTAGGGGGCGACGGTGGAAAAATCCTGTTCGCGATCCCAGGGGCAGCCGGCCTCCGGATCACGCAGTTTCGCCATCACACTAAGCAGTGCCTGAATGTCACGCGGCCGCTTCATCTTCTCTCCCAATGCTGTCGCTTCACGATAGGCCCACTGGCGCAATGCAGTGCTCAAATTCATTTGACCGATACTACCCAAATCCTTTTGCCAAGTGTACGTGCGTATCCCGACTCCCCTATACTTCAGTGCACGGAGGATGACATGGCAAATCTCAAAATCGGTCTTGCGCTAGGGAGTGGCTCTGCCCGTGGCTGGGCGCACATTGGTGTAATTCGTGCGCTGGAGGAAGAGGGGATCAAACCGGACATCATCACCGGTTGCTCCATCGGTTCACTGGTCGGCGCCGCTTATGCTGGAGGACACCTGAACACGCTGGAGAAGTGGGTACGAGCACTGAGCTTCTGGGACGTGGTACGCCTGCTCGATGTCAAACTGCTGGGGGGATTAATCGAAGGGGACAGCCTGATGTCCTCGTTTGAGGACAAAATTCGAAATATCAATATTGAGGAACTGCCCATCCCTTATGCCGCTGTCGCCACAGATCTGGGCAGCGGACGCGAGGTCTGGTTGCAGTCGGGGCCACTGCCCGACGCGGTACGTGCCTCCATCGCGCTGCCCGGCCTGTTTTCACCGGTCAAGACTGAGGGCCGCTGGCTGGTCGACGGCGGTCTGACCAATCCCGTGCCTGTCTCCCTCTGCCGCGCGATGGGGGCTGAAATCATCATCGCGGTCAATCTTAACAGCGATATTATCGGCCGCCATCTCAAGCCCAAGGCATCGCGCAAGAAAGAGGTTAGGGAAGAAGAGCGGGATTTATTCGGCCAGTTACTGAAAAAGCTCAATTCCGGTCTGTTCGATAAGCGCATCACCAATTGGCCGCGGGGCAAGGATTCCAATTTCGCAGTACCGGGAATCTTCGAGGTGATGGCCAGCGCCATCAATATCATGCAGGATCGTGTCACCAAAAGCCGCATGGCCGGCGATCCACCGGACCTGTTGCTCTCTCCCCGATTGGGTGAACTAGGACTGCTCGAGTTCGACCGGGCTGACGAGGCTATCGCCGAGGGTTATGACAGTGTGCGGCGGATGCTGCCGGCACTCCACCATCTGATGGAACAAAACCATTGATGCCATTGCATCATGACACGCATGTCTGCACATGGTGCACCGGTCCCCTTGCCCCTCACCCCATCGGCAGCATCACTTGCAGACCAAGCCAAAAAGGCTAGTTTTTCTCTACCGTCCATGCTTGAAATAAACCGCTAGCAACTCGTTATCGATCGCTGAGGGAGAATCGCCATGAAACTCGAATACGAAGAACTCGAAGACAGCTATGACGATATCACCAAGATCAGAACTATGACCGAGCAAGCCACCGTTCACGGCAAGGGCATATTGCTACGTACCACGGTCTACAGCCCCCACCACCTGAGTATCGATGTCGTCTTTATCCCCGATGCCTCAGGCTTCGAACCAATTATTAAGTAGCTTAGCCGGGGAATTCAATAGAACCGTTCTGGCTCACCACAGCGGGTGAAACTGTGGAAGTATCCTGCTGTCTACGATTTTTTCCCTGAGCACAGCAAGCTGTTCGGGGGTATAGGGCACGGCGATCCCCACCCCCCACACCGGTCCTGGCCAGGTGGCATCATCCCTGTATCGTACAATGTGATGGATATGCAGCTGCGATACCAAATTGCCTAGTGCTGCCACGTTGAGTTTATCCCCGCCGAACACCGACATAATCCCCTGCCCCAACGCCACCGACTCGCGCTGCAATTGCTGCTGGTCTGTCTCACCCAGCTGAAAAATCTCCGTAACCCCCGGACGGCGAGGTACCAAAATAAACCACGGATAACGGGAGTCGTTCATCAGTAGCAGGCGTGACAGGGGAAAATCACCCATCGCAACAGAATCCGTTTCAAGTCTTGGGTGCAGGAGAAACATGATATGACTCTCTTGTCGTTTTGCTCGGCAAACCCGAGTATAACCCTGTTTTTAACCGGGTTGTACGCTCTCCTGTGTTATCTCCTGCCTGACAGCGACAAGCTCCCATGGCATCATACCCCGGGAAAGAAACAGGTATTATCAAACGGTGAAAGGCGTTAACACCGTTCAGCCTCACCATAGCTACATAACAATAAAATACACAAGGATGTCAGATGCGACGCATATATAAAAAATTTATTCGTACCCTGCTGATGCTCTTGGTCATCAGTGCCGTATTCCCCTTTGTCTACCCCTGGAAGGACGGCAAGCCGCTACTGTCATGGAGCCAGCTCAAACTCCCCAGCCTCCCGGATCTCTCCCTGCCCGAGTTTATGCCTTCAGCGAACCAATCCGGCCAAACGGTCACGGTGTACAAATGGCGGGATGCACAGGGCAACTGGCAGTTTGGCAACGAACCGCCGAAAGAGCGCGCCTTTGAAACCCTGATGCTGGATCCGGACACCAACCTGGTTGAAGGCGTGAAGGCCCCGTCGGCAACGCCAACGTCCACGACGCCGGATAAACAGGCACCGGCGCAGGCAACCAATGATGAGCTGGTATTCGGCTATACCCCGGAGAAGATTGAGGCCATGATGGAAAAGACCCGCCAGGTGCGCGATAGCATGAATGCACACCATCAGCGCCTGGAAGTCCTGGATCAATAAGGGCGCCTTGGCGCCCGGCACTATTCCGGCTTGGGCTTGGCCTTGCCGATTTTGCTCAGCGGGACCACGACATCCCCTTGATCGCGCGGCTCATCGACAAAGCGGGGACGCAGGTCCATGGAACGACCGGCTGCCTCGGCCAGTTCCTGTTCACGTTGGCTGATCAACAGCAGGCAATCGCGCAGACCATTAATGGTGTTTTCAGAGAGTGGATGCTTCAGGCCGGGCTGGGTAGCCGTATCCTTGATGACTTCGGTCAAAACGCGCTTCACCGCGCCCAGTATCTTCTCTTCTTTGGAAAACTCGGTATCGCTCATATATCTTTCTCCAGCGGGCCGGGAGTGCCCGCAAGGGGCCATGGACGGCATAGTGTATTACAGAACGGCAGACCGTCCCAAAGCAGATATATTGTGGACAAATTTGCCCGAGACAAGCCTAAGGTCAACCGGAGCCTCTCCCCTGCTCAACCCAACTTCTGTCCTTAGGGATTGAAAGTACACTAAAAAGCCATATCGACTTGCTGTAGACTGCTCATAAATAATCCAGCGACAGGATGAACTGTCAAAGCCCGTACGAGGATGCCATGCCCGAGCTCTCATCCCCAGCCGCCCTGCTGTTTACCGCTCCCGGTTGTCCGCACTGCCCCGGGATCAAGGCCTCGCTGGAAAAGCTGCTTGCTGAAGGCGTGATTGGCTCTCTCCAGGTCCTTAGTGTCACCGATGAGCCTGCACGTGCCGCCGAACTGGGGGTCCGTAGTGTCCCCTGGTTGCAACTGGGGGAATTTGTCCTGACCGGAGCCCAAACACCTCAAGCACTTCGCCAATGGGCTGAACGGGCTGCAGACCCACGTGGAATGAGCGGTTATCTGGAGTACCTCCTGGCCAACGGCGAACTGGCCGAGGCTGAGACATTGCTTGAGCGCCAACCGATGCACCTCCATGCCCTGCTACCGCTACTAGCCGCAGCCGACACACCGATACAGGTTCGTCTTGGCATCGGCGCTATCCTTGAATCAATAGAAGGGAGCGAGGCGCTGCGCGCCTTGCTACCCGAGCTGATCCGCCTTAGCGCCCATAAGGACCACCGGGTTCGCAGTGACGCCAGTCACTACCTCGGTTTGACCCACAGCCCCGATGCCCTGCCCGCCCTGCACTCCCGCCTTGAGGACGAACAGCCTGAGGTGCGCGAGATCGCTGCCGACGCCATTGACCACATCCAGGAACAGACGCGGCGCGGGACTTGAACTTTTCCGTTCAGAACCAAATTATTCAGCAAACACCCTCACAGCCGACAACGATTTTCGACAGAATGATGCAAAGTACCGCCGAACAGCTCCAGACCCTGCTGCACAAATTCGACAAATCCACCCTCCCGACCATCGAACAGGCCGCTGAGGCCGGGGACGCCGAGGCCCAATTCAAGCTCGGTGCCCTCTACGCCAACGGCAAGGGGGTCAAACAGGACAGCAAAACCGCCGCCCAATGGTTACGCAAATCGGCCAAACAGGGCTGGAGCGCTGCCCAGATGCTCCTCGGCTGGTGCTATGCGGGTGGTAATGGTGTCAGCCAGAATCTTGCGGCAGCCCTGGAGTGGTACAGCGCCGCCGCCGAACAGGGCGACACCGATGCCATGTGCTCACTGGCCGATATCTACCAGAACGGCCAACCGGGTATCGAGCAGAATTCCCAGGCGATGCTCAGCTGGTATGAGACCGCCGCCAATCTGGGGCACCCAAAGGCCCAGTACATGCTCGGCAAGCTGTTGGCCGAGGGCAAGCTGGTGCAGCAGAATGATGAAGCTGCCTTCCAGTGGCTGACCCTTGCCATCATGAATGACAGTGAACCGGCACAGAAGGAGCTGGCCATGCTCACCGCCCGCATCGACAACGAAACGCTGCAGCAATATAAAGACCGCATGATGGCGGCGATGCAGCAACGCCACTGACCGGGGACACACGGCAATGGACGAAAAAGAGTTCAGAAAGACCTTCAAGGACGTCAACGACGCCCCTTGCATCTTCGCCAAAGCCATACTGCGGCGCTGCTGCAACTGTTCACGCGCCCAAAAGCTCTTCCTCGCCGAACGTGAAGCGGTGGCCTGCAAGTCCCCCGGTGCGCGACAGCGCTGCGCCGAGGTTCTGGCCCAACTCCACGAGA
>JBFEWO010000049.1:0-17731 GCA_041546305.1 Thiohalomonadaceae bacterium
CCAAGCGGCGGACGATGACTGAGTGCATTGGCCGTCATGTGGGCGAGGAAGATGGTGTTATTACGGCTTTGTTCCAGGATGAACGCCTTCAGCGCCTGGTACAGTGACTCGTCACCGTGCAGCACACGGATATCGAAAAAGATGCTGGCGTGCATCAATGCCTTAGGAATCGGACTGTTGATCCACTGTTCGAAATAACGGCGCCAGGTGCGTGCCGGTTGGCGCCATTTCGGCGTGGTAGCCATCACCCCGCCGGGGCAGTAGGCGATACCACATCGTGCAAGTCCATCGCTGACGAAACGGGCCAGTTCAGCAAAGTAGGCGTCATCATTCGGCTGCATGGTATCGTCGATGAGCAGCGCATTGTCCTGATCGGTGAGGCTGGTCTGCTCACGCCGTGCCTGTGAGCCACACCCCAGCCAGGCATAAGGCACGGGCGGAGGACCGAGTCGCGTCTCGGCCAGGTACAAAAGGCGCTGCGTCAGACCATCGACGACGGTAGAGAGCGCCTGAGCCAGTTGATCCGCTGACACGCCACTGGAGAGCAGTTGTGTTTGCAGTTCGGGGAGTTGCCTGCTGGCCTCGACCAGACTGTCGACATCTGGGCAGCGGCGAATGGTGCTGGCCAGGGCTACCGGGTTGATACTGTGCTGGCGCAGAATATCGCTGGCGTTAATGATACCGCGCAGGTTGCCTTGCGAATCCACCAGCGGCAGGTGGTGAATATGGTGGCGGGTCATCAGGAGCAGCGCCTCGAAAGCCGGGGTGTCACCGCGAATGGTCAAGAGGTCCCGGCTCATGATCGTGCTGACCTTCTCACCCGACTCAATGCCTGCCGCGATGCAGCGTTGGCGCAGATCGCGGTCGGTCACGATGCCGAGCAGTTTGCCGTTCTCCACCACAGGCAAGGAGGAGACCCCCTCTGCGGTCATCTTTTCAGCAGCTTGCCGGATACTCTCCTCAGGATTGATGGTAACCACATTGCGCTGTATCAGCACAGCAGCCTCTATATGCATCAAATTGTTGAGACTGCAGCGCCCCTGTTGTTGGACAATGGCATGTTGCAGGCGAAGCCGGAGACTTTTTTCAAAGTGGCTGTTGAATTGGGGGAAACGTTTTCGCAGTGACTCCAGTTCATCGCAGGGCAGCAGATAGATGAGGGAATCCTCGATCGCCAGGCCTTTGCCCGGTAATGTTTCGTCCGCCCCCAGGCAGAGTGTCGGGTAGAGGTCGCCCTCGCCGAGTTTTTCCAGCAGATCGCCCACTTGATCACGAATTTCGATTGCCCCCTTGCGCACGATAGGCAGTCCCCGGATGAGTTCTCCCGGTGGTGGGAAGGGGGTGCCGCGGCGCAGGTAGCGTACCGTCAGGCGTTTCGGCAGGGTGTCTTGCACATCAACCGGCAGTTGGTCGAAAGGAGGATGCTTGGCAAGAAACTCCCGGATTTCAATCAGCTCCACTTCCATTAACGCTCGCCATCACTTATTGAGCTTATATTCACCCTGACATTCACAAAGAACACGAAGGTCATTCATGTCCTTTCTGAATGTCATGCATGAAATGCAACTGCATTGTCAGTTCCCTATCTATGATGCTTCTCACCATGGCATGAACGGCCTCTAAAAGAATGAAAAAAGTGAGGTGCAAAGCACCTCACAAAAATGTGCCAGGGGTTGGGTAACCCCGCCATGCAGCGGGGTACCAACGGCACAACGGAGATTGGTCTTAGTGGCTGACCGCGCTGCCAGCCCCCTTGGGAACGCGGATGTCCTCTACCAGGTGCTGAATGTGCTCCGGCGGCGGTGCGGTGACCTTGGAGATCACCATCGCCACTGTGAAGTTGATCAATGCACCAACGGCACCGAAGGACTCCGGCTGGATGCCCAGGAACCAGTTGTCGGCCACGTTCTTCGCCATCTCGGTGCCGGGGATGAAGAACCAACCCTTGAACCAGAAGATGTAGATGAGGGTGGAGAGCAGACCTGCCAGCATACCGGCGATGGCCCCGGCGTTGTTCATCCGCTTGTAGAAGATACCCATCATCAGTGCGGGGAAGATTGACGAGGCTGCCAGACCGAAGGCTAGGGCGACCACCTGCGCGGCAAAGCCGGGTGGATGCAGACCGAACCAGCCGGCCACTACAATGGCGCCTGCCATCGATAGACGCGCCGCCAATAGTTCGTTCTTCTCACTGATGCCGGGGTTGAACACACCTTTGATGAGGTCATGGGAGACCGCGGAGGAAATCGCCATCAAGAGACCCGCCGCAGTAGAGAGGGCGGCTGCAAGACCACCGGCGACCACCAGGGCGATAACCCAGTTGGGCAACTTGGCGATCTCGGGGTTGGCCAGCACCATGATATCGCGGTCGACCTTGAGCTCGTTCTCATCGGCGGCCTTGCGGTACTGGATGCGGCCGTCGTCGTTCTTATCTTCGAACTTCAGCAGACCGGTCTTTTCCCAGTTTTTGAACCACTGTGGACGTTCCTCATACTGCAGCGAGGTCTCGGCCGAGCTGCTCAGATCGGGCTGCACAGTCTTGATCAGGTTGAAGAAGGACATGGCGCCCACGGCCGGAGCGGTGGTGTAGAGGATGGCGATGAACACCAGCGCCCAGCCTGCGGATTTACGTGCATCAGCGACCTTTGGTACGGTGAAAAAGCGCACAATGACGTGTGGTAGACCGGCGGTACCGATCATCAGCGACAGGGTCAGCAGTGCCATATTGAGGGAGGTGCCTTTCATATCGGTGTAGGCGCCGAAACCCAAGTCATGCAGCACCGTGTTGAGCGTGGTGAGCAGGTGGGTGCCCCCTTCCACCGAGCTGCCAAGCCCGAATTGCGGCAGCGGATTGCCGGTCAGCTGCAGGGAGATGAAGATCGCCGGTACGGTGTAGGCAAAGATCAGTACCACATACTGGGCGATTTGGGTGTAGGTGATGCCCTTCATACCGCCGAGTACCGCATAAACGAATACGATGCCCATACCGGAATAGAGGCCGGTCTCGTAACTGGTCTCGAGGAAACGGGAGAAGGCAACACCGATACCCTTCATCTGGCCGATTACATAGGTAATGGAGGCGACGATGAGACAGATAACGGCGACGATACGCGCTGCCTGCGAGTAGTAGCGATCCCCGATGAACTCTGGCACGGTGAATTTGCCGAATTTGCGCAGGTAGGGTGCCAGCAACATCGCCAGCAGCACATAGCCGCCGGTCCAGCCCATCAGGTAGACCGATGCGTCATAGCCCATAAAGGCGATGAGGCCTGCCATGGAGATGAAGGAGGCGGCGGACATCCAGTCGGCGGCGGTGGCCATGCCGTTGGCGACCGGGTGGACTCCCTTGCCGGCGACGTAGAATTCACCGGTGGTTCCGGCGCGCGCCCAGATGGCGATGCCGATATAGAGGGCGAAGGTAGCCCCCACGACCATATAGGTTAAGGTTTGCAGATCCATTTCGTTCACTCCCCCGTTAGTCTTCGTGAACGTCGAATTGACGATCGAGCTGACTCATCTTCCACGCATAGAAGAAGATCAGGGCCACGAAGGTGTAGATCGAGCCTTGCTGGGCGAACCAGAAACCCAGCGGATAACCGCCGATGTGGATGGCATTCAGCGGCTCGACCAGAATAATGCCGAAGCCGTAGGAAACGACGAACCACACTATGAGGCAGATGGTCAGAAGGCGCAGGTTCGCCTTCCAATACTCCGCCGCGCTACCTGTCGGTTGCATTGCTTCTCTCCTTTTGTAATGAAAAAAATGGTTTTATTGGCGATTCTCCTGAATGCCTATCCAACCATCCACTGGCTGGATTGCCTTCAAACCGCCACGCGCTCTCTCCCCACAAATTAGTAGGTTTGCCAGTGGCGGAATAGTGAAGTCGGTGTGTTGCCCCGCAGCTCACAACTGGTACTCCAGGGTGATTTTTCCTTGCAACTTGCGTCCTTGGCGAAACGCCTCCTTGAGAATCCGTCGATCCAGCTCGTTGAGTGTGTCAGGATCGAGGCGGTTACTCAGCGAACGGCCCTCCTTGGCCTGCTGGCGATGGTTTCGCATACGCAGCAGCTGAATAAATTGATAGGCCTCACACCAGGCCTCCACGTCTGCCAGGCGCAATACCCCTGCATCGGCGGCCGCTCGCAACCGTACCTCGGTATTGGTTTCCTCGATTTGGTGGGCTAGGGCAATGATGCGTGCCGCATCCACGAATGGTGTAAGCCCTTGTAGCTTAAGATCGACAGTGTGAGCCTCTTCGCCAGCGGAGCTCAGGCGGATTTCGCCAAACAGCCCCAGCGGTGGCCGGAAACGCATTGCATTGGCCGCCAGCTGGCGGCGAAAGCGGCTGTTGCGACCGGTCTTCTCCAGCAGGCTTTTGTGCAACGGTACGGTCAGGGCCGCATCACCGTAGAGCGGGCGAAAGTCGAAAAAGATGGTGGACTTGAGCAGGTGCTCGGGGGTGCCCTGGTCGACCCAGCGTTCAAAACGCTGGCGCCATTCATCCAGACTAAGGCAACACTCCGGATTACTCGCCATGATGTTGCCGGGACAGAGCGGAAAGCCGCACTCTGCCAGTCCCTGATTGATCTTCACTGCCAGCGGCAGCAGGCGCTGACGGGTCTGCTCGATAGTTTCATTGTCCTGCGGCAGGAACAGGATGCCATTGTCCTGATCGGTCTTCAGGGTCTGTTCACTCCGCCCTTCGCTGCCGAAGGCGAGCCAAACGAATGGCGGAGGTGTCTCAACATGTGCTGCCAGTGTCAGGTTGATGACGCGGCGGGTGAGGCTGTCATTGAGGGTGGCGATGAGTCGTGTCAGCTGGGACACGGAGGCCCCCTGGGCGAGCATCTGTTCTACCAGTCGGTGGATGTCCTGTCCGAGTGGGACGAGTTGGGCAATGCTCTCTGATCGGGCGATAGCCTGTCCCAGGCTGGCGATCCCCACCCGTTGCAGGGAGAAGATATCGCGCTCGGAGATCATGCCGAGCAAGCGCCCCCGTTCCACGACACAGACATGGCCAAAGCCATGACGCGCCATTATCAGCGCGGCTTCGTGGGCAATCGCCTCGCCAGAGAGGGTCAGCGGACTAGGGGTCATGACCTGTGAAATCGGGAGGCTCAGGTCACAGTCGTTCAGAGCCACACGCTCGAGTAGGTCATGCATGGTGAAAATGCCCTGCACCCTTTGCTCGGCATCGGTGATGATCATGCTGCCCACACCGGCATCCTGCATGGCCTGCAGTGCCGCTTTCAGCGGTGTATCGGCAAAACAGGTTACGGGCGAGCGTTTGATCAGCTGTTTCACCGGGGTATTAAGCGAGGAGTCTTCAGCAATCCGGCTGGCACTGCGTGCTTGTACGCCCCGCAGAGCATTATCCAGAAGATTGGCCAGGCGACGGGTACAAAAGTCATGGAACGCCGCACTTTTCTTGATCAGCTGGTTGAAATCCTCGCGCTTCAGTTCATAACAGAAGGTATCCTCCACGGCACGGGCGACGGTTTGCACCGGTCGATGGGCGAGCAGGGCTCCGATAGGGAAAGTTTCACCAGCGGTCAGCTCCCAGCCACTGCTTTCGCCGCGTGCCTCGTTTGCCTCCCCACGAATACGTCCTTGTTTGATAATGAACAATGAGGTGGCCGGGCCGTTTTCCGGAGTGGTGACTACGTTACCCTTGGCAAAAAATACCAACACGAGACGCTTGGCCAGATATTCGAGGTGAGCCTCACCCATCTGGTCAAAAGGTGCATGTTGCTGGAGAAATTCCAAGATCGGGCTGATTGGTGTTTCTGCCATGCCATTGTCCTGCAGGATTTCAGAACGTGAAAGCAGAGTCTGTGCCACCAGAGGAATTTAATATAATCAATAAGTTATGTGTTTATGGTGTGCCAGGGTGTTACCAAACGTAACATTGGGTGTTACGATAGGTAACAAATGGAAGGAACGAGGCTTAAGTATATGAAGCACCCCTCTTGAAATATAAGAAAATACTAATATACTATTACGTAACTATCATTTTGCGTATTAGGAGTCGGGATTTATGTTCTTCACGAATGTAAAAGAAATCGATGCCAAGGAATTGGCGGCATGGATGGATGACAAGGGCAGGGATTTCCGTATCATCGATGTGCGCGAGCCGATGGAGATTGCCCAAGGCTCCATTCCAGGCGCAGAAGCCATGCCGATGTCGGTGCTGGGAAGTCGAATCGGTGAGATTGGCCAGGACAAGGAAGTGGTGTTCATTTGTCGCAGTGGTGCGCGCTCCGGTCAGGTTTGTGCCTATCTGGCGCAAAATGGCTACGAAAATGTCTACAACCTGCGTGGCGGCGTCATGGGGTGGGCACAAAACGGTTTCGGTTTTGCCAAGGTTTCCTGACGCGTCTACACTTTAGATTGCAATGCTATGCTCCTGTACCCTGGAGTATGGTCCAGAAAGGCCGGGCGATCCCCGGCCTTTTTTATTGGCCAAATGGTTTTACTCGCAGATTCCGTCTGATAGCCATCTCTGTGATGGCCAGAAGCCTGTAGCAGCTTCTTGCCATGCAGAGCGGACTCCTGTCTAATCACCGGATTGCGTAGCCCTTTCTCCTTCTTTCTAACCTTGCAGTCGGACAAAGGGATTTATGCTGCAGGGTTGCCGATGTATCGAGAACAAAAAGAAAAGCCGTTGAACGGAGCCGATAAAGACACTTTCCTCTTCCGCAAGCAGACCAGGCTGACCTTTCATCGCTCAATGCCGATGGTGGTATCTCAGTTGTTGCTGGCGCTCCTGCTTGCCTTTCCGCTGCGGGAAATGATCGAACACCGGTTGCTTGAGTCCTGGCTGGCGGTGATGCTGATGTTGCAGCTGCTGTGGTTCGGCCTCATGTTTGCCCATCGACGCAGTGATAGCAACCGCCGAGGGGATCCTCGCTGGATGCTGCTGCATGGCGTGACCACGATGCTCATCGGACTGGCTTGGGGGCTGGGCGCCGGAGTGTTGCTGTTTCCCCACGAAGAGGCCCAGACGCAACTTCTCCTTGTCATTATCCTGGCCAGTGTTGCCACCAGCAGTCTCATTGTTCACACATTCAGCCGGGGTCATGGAGTACTTTATATCTGGATGGTTCTGGCGCCGGTTTCCTTGAACATGCTGCTCACAGCCGAGTCTGTACCTGCCACCAGTGGCTTGTTGTTATTGGGATATGCGTTGGTGCTGACCCTGGTGCTCGGGCGGTTTCAACTTGCCAGCCAGAGTGCGCTTGGTTTCATGCAGGACAGCAGTGATTTGCAGCAGCAGGTGCAATCCCTGGAAACCTGGTTTAATCAGTCGAAGCAGCTGGTGCAGCTGGGAAGCTGGGAATTGAACCTGAAAAGCGGTGTCCTGAGGTGGTCGGATGAGGCATTTGAACTGTTCGGCTTGGTAAGACAGCCGTTGAGCAAACATGCGGTATTGAGAAACATCTATTTGTCTGACCGCGAAAAGTATGTACGCGCCTTTGAACAGGCGCTGGCAACTACCAGCATGCTCAACCGTGAATTCCGCGTCAGCCATCCCGATGGCAGCCTACGAGTGTTGCGCGATACCGGTGAAGTGCTCCTCGATGAAACGGGTGAAGCCGTGAGGATGCTTGGGATCATGGTTGATATTACCGAGCAGGTGGCCGCCGAACACGAATCCCGAAATGCCTACCGTGAGTTCAACCGTATCCTGACACATATGCAGGATACCTATTATCGTGCCGACCCGACCGGGCGCATCAATCAGGTCTCACGTTCCATGGAAAAACTGCTCGGTTATCATCCCGAGGAGTGTGTTGGAATGCGCATTGCCGAGTTTTATGCGATACCCCGTCATGGCCAGGCATTTCTAACCGATCTCCACAGTCACGGGGGCAGTCTGCGCAACTACGAGATCCAGATGCGCCATCAGAATGGTAAACGGGTATGGGTCTCGGTCAATGCGCAATTCATTGTGGATGACAAGGGCAATACCATTGGCATCGAAGGAACGATTCGCGATATCACTGAATTGAGACAGGCACAGGAAGCTTTGCACCAGGAGAAAGAGCTCGCCCTGGTTACGCTACAGTCTATCGGTGACGGTGTGGTAACGACGGATGATAATGGCAGGGTGAAGTACCTAAATCCCACTGCAGAGCAACTGCTCGGCATCAAGGCCGAAAAGGCCAGCGGCAAGCATTACCGTAATGTACTCAAGCTGGTGGATGAGACCTCCGGTGAACCATTGCAGGATTTGGTTCATCTCTGCCTTTCACTGGATAACGGAACAGCGCACGCCGATGAGGGGCTGCTCGTGCAGAGCGACGGCACCCGCTACCACCTCAAGGTGACGGCGGCACCGATGCGCGACCATTATGGGCAAGTGGTTGGTGTGGTACTGGTGTTGCACGACATTACCGAAGTGATGGGTATGGCGCGCCAGCTAAGTTATCAGGCCAGTCACGATATGCTTACCGGTCTATACAACCGCCGGGTGTTCGAGAAACGGGTGGAAGAGGCGATCCGCTCGGCCCATAGCGAGCATGAGTTTCACGCGGTCCTTTATCTCGACCTGGATCAGTTCAAGGTTGTCAATGACACCTGCGGCCATAATGCCGGGGATGAGCTGCTGCAGCAGGTCTCCAGTCTGATGCAGGAACGGGTACGTGATACCGATGTGTTGGCACGACTTGGCGGCGACGAGTTCGGCGTGCTGCTGGAGCACTGTCCGCTGGAAAAGGCGGAGATGATCGCCGACTCCATACGTATGGCGATTCGGGATTTTCGTTTTGCCTGGGATGATAAGGCATTTGAGATCGGCGTTTCTATTGGTGTCGTACCGATTGTTGCCGATACCGGGAATCTTGCCTATGTGCTGGCTGCCGCAGATGCGGCCTGTTATGTGGCCAAGGACAGCGGTCGTAATCGTCTGCATGTCTATCAACCCGATGATGATGCGGTACTGCAGCGTCATGGTGAGATGCAGTGGGTGCATCGTCTCTCCTCGGCCTTTGACACTGACAGCTTCCAGCTCTATGCGCAGCCTATTGCCCACGTCAAAGGCGATCGGGTCGTTTCGCATTATGAGGTACTGGTTCGCATGCTCGATGAGGATGGACGACCCATACCTCCCGGTGCCTTTATTCCTGCGGCCGAGCGTTACAACCTGATGCCGACGATTGATCGCTGGGTCATTCGCAAAACTCTCGAAATGCTACGCGAGGCCCAGGGGGATCTGGCATTCCCGCCAATCGAGTGTGCCATCAATCTGTCCGGGCAGTCGTTCATGGATGATAAATTCCTCGAATACGTTGTCGATCTCTTCGATGAAACCGGTATTCCCTGCGAAAGTATTTCCTTTGAGGTGACCGAGACTGCCGCCGTGGCTAATTTGTCCCGTGCCACCCGATTTATCAGTGTACTGCGCGGTATGGGGTGTAGCTTTGCCCTCGATGATTTTGGCGCGGGTCTCAGCTCCTTCGGCTATTTGAAAAACCTTCCGGTGGATTATCTCAAGATCGACGGTGGCTTTGTCCGTGACATGGTGCACGACCGGGTGGATCGCGCCATGGTCGAATCGATCAACCAGATCGGCCATATCATGGGGCTCAAGACCATCGGAGAATATGCCGAGGATGAGCGGGTATTGCTGGCGCTGGAACTTGCCGGAGTTGACTATGCCCAGGGGCATGCCATCGCACCACCACAAGCCTTCAGTATTGTACTAGAGAAAGAAACCCGTCAGTTGCGCAACGCGGCCGCATCGAACATGGCCTGAGCCAGGTAGGTTAATGCCATAGATCATGTTCAGTACGCTTTTGTGGTTTTATCTGCCAGCCAGTATGGTCCTCTTTTTCGTCTATGCCGTTGACAAAGCTGCTGCAATTTCAGGGGTTTGGCGGGTCAGTGAAAATAGCCTGCACCTGTTGGCGCTAGTAGGTGGTTGGCCAGGGGCTCTGGTAGCACAGCGGTTGCTGCGGCACAAAACAAGCAAGAGATCGTTCCAAAGACTGTTTTGGCTCACGGTCGTTATCAATTGCAGTGCGCTGGGATGGTTGAGCCTGGCCCCGGAGGCAAACACGCTTCGCCTCGCGCTAGGCATGGCGTAAGATCTTCACACCGATTTCGAGGAATACAGGTAATTGGATGATTAGTCGCTGGGTAGTCGGTGTAACGCTTCTGTTCGGGATTCTGCTTCTGATGTTGCCAAAGACAGATGAGGAGTCACTCGCCAAGATTGCCTCCACCTCGATGTTGATGTGTACTTCTGAATGGCGTGAGCAGGTGGCGCAACAGATTTTGCGGGAAGAGCCTGTGACGGTGAAGTTCAGCAACCGCTGTCCGGATTTGATCTTCTCGCTCGACCTGAATGAGAACGGAGTGATGGTGATCGCCGGAAACAAACACCCGCTGAAGATGACACTCACCCCTGTCGTAGAGGAAGGCAAGGTGCGTTGGAGCTGTCTGGGTGAGCCTGCGACTATTGTGACGAAACTCTGCAAGCCGTGAGGAACCGTCTCCTGCGCCCGGTTGTAGACCGATAAAACCATGGATTGTTAATCAATAAACGGGTGTGATACCTGCTTCAATTTGTGTTAATTCAATGTCCTGCTGAAGATTCGTCAGTTATCCACAATTCCTGTGGATAACTTTGTGGATGGTTTGTGGCGATCAGCCGCCAAGGCGCATTGCAGCAGGGCTTGTTACAAATTGGTCATCTTCTGACCTGAAGAACAAATATCAATAAAAACAAGTGGTTATGTGGCCTTGAGGCGTTTCGTTACGTGAGTGTTCACTTACCTGATGCCTGAAACCCTGGTTTATAAGCCTTGTGCATAAACTCAGCTTCATATCACCGAGCTGTTGTCAAGCCGATGCACTTACTTTTTACACTCTCCTGACAGTTGCATTACTCCACCACTCGGAGAAAGCCATCTGAACTTGGGCTGAATAACTTTAGATGGTTACTGAAGGCCAGTGGGAATATATGGGCGACAATGCTATTCACCGTGACGCTCCCGTTAGTGGGCATTACGAGGTCTATCTTTTAACATGGTTGAAATCACATATTCGCCAGCGGTCGGGGCAGGGCAGGGGAATCCGGGATCTGGACTCGGGGACTGACCATCCGATTGGATTTCAAATAGAATAAATTGCATTGGCTCGGGAGAGAGGTTAGTGAGAATGGCGCTCTACATCGTCATTGCGGTTCTTCTTCTGTTCTTGGCTACAGGAATGACACTGTCATGGATCTCGCATGCAGGGGAACCGCCTGGCTTGCTGGCTGGGCACTTGCGGGCTTGTCCGGCAACACCCAATTGTGTCTGTAGTGAATATTCACCGGGCGCGGCTTTTATCGAGCCGTTGTACACTGGCGCCGAGTCAGCAACAGCGTGGCGCAGGGCACAAAGTGTTGTCAGCGAAATGGGCGGGAAGATTTCGCGGCTGGAGAAGACTTATCTTGCCGCGACCTTTGCCTCGCCGTTCTTTCGGTTTGTGGATGATGTGGAGCTTCGCTTGGACACTACCGCGGGGGTAATCCATATCCGCTCTGCTTCCCGGGTTGGGTATTCGGATCTGGGGGCCAACCGGAAACGGGTAGAGCTCCTGCGTGCACTTTTCTCTGTCGCGATGCAGCAGTAGTTTTCCAAACTCACCGTTTTCTGGGTATGCCGAGTTTTTGCCGGCGCTCCCACAGGGTTTTGCGGCTGATACCAAGCTTGCCGGCAAGTTCCGTTTCGGTCATTTGCTGTTCGTTCTCCTGAACAAACTGCACGAAGTAGTCGTCAAGCGAAAGGTTGGAATGCGGTTCGCTGCCGGTGGTGGTCACGCCCGCGTGGTTGATGCCGAGGACCTTGCTGTCAATGTGCTCGCCATCGGCAAGGATCACCGAGCGTTCGATGAGGTTTTCCATCTCTCGTACATTTCCCGGCCAGTGGTAATGCTTCAGGCTTTGCAGTGCCTCTTCGGTGAAGTGCATGGTGGGACGGTTGAGGCGCTTGCAGGTGCGCTCCAGCAAACGCTCGGCCAATTCGTTGATGTCGTCTCCTCGTTCGCGGAGCGGTGGAAGGGTGATCTCCATGACGTGCAGGCGAAAGTAGAGGTCGGCACGGAACTCGCCATCTTCGACCCGTTGTTTGAGATCACGATGGGTAGCGGCGATGAGCCGTACATCGACTCGACGTGACTGGGTGGAGCCGACGCGGCGGATCTCCCCTTCCTGCAGGACCCTCAATAGCCGTGCCTGGGCCTCGGCAGGCAATTCGCCAATCTCATCGAGAAACAGGCTGCCGCCATGGGCCGCTTCGACCAGACCACGATGGGTCTCGTGGGCACCGGTAAAGGCCCCTTTCTCATGTCCGAACAGTTCCGATTCGATGAGGTTCTCTGGGATGGCGGCGCAGTTGACCGTGATTAGGGGCGACTGCCTGCGGGGACTTTGTTCATGCAGTGCACGGGCAACCAGTTCCTTGCCGGTACCGGACTCGCCGAGGATAAGCACCGTGGTATCGGTGGGGGCAACGCGCTGGATGCGCTCGAATACCTGCTGCATGCCAGGGCTGCTGCCGATCATGCCGCGCACCGGATAGCGGGCTGATAGTTCGGATTTGAGTGCGGCATTCTGGCGTTCCAGGCTGCTTTGTTTGAACACCCGTTTGAGGGTGAGCAGCAGTTCGTCGTGATCGAACGGTTTGGCGATGTAGTCGATGGCACCAAGTTTCATTGCCTCGACCGCCGAGCGGACACTGGCATAACTGGTCATGATTAATACGGGCACGCCGTCGACCAGCTTGAGTACCTCGGTGCCGGGCGGACCAGGCAGGCGCAGGTCAGCGATAATGAGATCGAAATCGTTGAGCTGAAAATGTTGTTCCGCCTCGGGCAGGGAACCGGCCACGGCGACGCGGTAACCGTTGCGATCCAGCAGTCGTTGCAGGGAGGTACGGATCACCGCCTCGTCTTCGATCACCAGTATCTGTTGCATGGTTACCTCATCTCTCCTGTCGCAGTGTCCTCACTCAGCGATCGGGCGTGCGGTGATTCGGGCAGACGGATGCTAAAGCGCGTGCCACGCTCCGGATTACTGTGCAGGGTGATGGTGCCGGAGTGCTCCTGAATGATGCTGTAGACCAGGGGTAGACCGAGGCCGGTGCCTTCACCAGGTTCCTTGGTGGTAAAGAAGGGCTCAAACACCTTTTCCTGATACTCTTCCGGGATGCCATGCCCCTGATCCTGTACCTCGATGCGGATGTAGTGACCGTCGTGTTGTGCACGGATGGTGACGCTGTCGCCCGGTTGCGAGGCATCGCAGGCATTGCTCAGCAGGTTGACAAAAACCTGGATGATACGCTGGCGATCGCCGCTGAGTTCTAGCGTCGGATCGCAATCGATGCGGTAGTCCAGTTGCTTGCCGGCATGGCTCAGGCGTACCAGGCGCACGGCTTCGTCGATGCAGTGGCAGATATCCACTTCAGTGGGGGTGTAGTCGCGGGTCGAGCCGCCATGGCTGAAGTTGACCAGCGACTGTACGATATTCGATATACGCCGCGTCTGTTCGAGGATGAGTTCCAGGCCCTCCTGGAGAAATTGCGGATCGTTGCTCTCCTGCAGCAGGTTCTGGGTCAGGCTGGCGATCCCGGTGACCGGGTTACCGATTTCGTGTGCCACCCCGGCGGCGAGACGGCCGATGGAGGCCAGGCGTTCGCTGTGAGTCAGTTCAGCTTCCAGGGTATGTAGTTCGCTGAGATCCTCCACCAGAATGACCGAACCGCTGCTGTTGTCCTGCATCGGGCTGCCCGGGTCTTCGATCGCCGCCTTGTGCAGGTTGAATACCCGGGTCTCCTGCCCGAGATGGAGTTTAACCTTGCGCAGTTGATGTTCATCGCTGTCGAGGAATCCCCCAAGCAGACCGGACCAGGGTGTGGGCAGGGAAACCAGGGGACGACCCAGCAAGGCGTCACCGGGCAGGTCGGATAGGATTTCCATGGCACTGTTCCAGCTGATGACATTACGCTCGGGGCCGACCGAGCACACGCCCAGTGGCAAATCTTGCAGCACCTGGCGATGGTAACGTCGCAGCTGGTCGAGTTCGGCGGCGAGGCCACGCAAGCGGGTGCGTGACTCTTCCAGTCGTTGCTCGACAAATTGCACGGTGTCGGTAAGGGCATGGCGTGCCGACGAGTCGAGTTCCAGCCGTTCATCGACAATGACCCGCGCCAGCAGGGGACCGACCAGTCCGGAGAGGTTGCGCTCAATGCGTTCGCGCAGACGACCAAGCTCGGTGGGGCGCAGGGCGGTATGGCTCAGGCCGAGGTCGGTCAGTGCCCGTTGTACCTCGTGTTGCGCCATCTCCTCACCGGTGACCAGTGCCAGTTGTTCCTCGATCTGTTGCACGGAGGTGGCAACCGGTCTACCGCTGGGCGGGGCCAGGCTTTCCCGGCAGCAGGCGCTGGCTACCTGGCGTTCCTGAATGCTGGGTCGGGTCGCCAGTGAGAAAACCACAAAAAGCAGGGCGTTGATACTGAGTGACCATAAGGTGCTGCTGCCCCAGGGATCGGCGGAGTTCATACCGACATCGGGATGGAGGCCGGTGCTAAGCAGTTCGGATCGCTCCAGCAGGGGTAACATCAGGGTCACGGCCCACACCGTTCCGCCGCCCAGCAAGCCGGCGATGAAGCCGCTTCGGGTAGCCCGGCGCCAATAAAGCAGGCCGATGGCACCGGGCAGGAATTGTGCCACGGCAACAAAAGAAATCAGCCCAAGCTGTACCAGTCCCTGGTTGTGCTCCAGTAACAGATAGAAAGCATAACCGGCCAGGATGATCAGGGTGATAAGAATGCGCCGGCCCCACAGCAGCCAGCGATAGATATTGGTTTCGGGTGTGAGTCGGGGGGGGAAACTGGCCGGAAGAACCAGGTGGTTCATGCACATGGCCGCCAATGCTAGGGTGGTGACGATAATCATGGCACTGGCCGCGGAGATACCGCCGATGAAGGTGAGCAGGGGCAGCAGGACTGCATCGTGATGCAGGGTGATACCGAGTACATAGAAATCGGGGGAAATATCCAGACCAAGATCGGTTCCTGCCCAGAGGATTGGAGGAATGGCCAGGTTCAGCAGCAGAAGAAAGAGCGGAAACGCCCAGCTGGCTACCCCCAGGGCTTTTTGGTCCAGATTTTCCGTGAAGGTCATGTGGAATTGGCGTGGCAACAGAAAGGCGGCAGCGAAAGCGAGCAGTAGCAGGCTGCTCCAGGCTCCATCCCGGACCGGACGGTAGAGCGCCTCCAGGGCTTCCGGGTGGTGTTTCAGCCACTGTTCCATGCCACTCGGACCGTGAAAGACACCGAACAGGGCGAACAAGCCAACGGAGAGCAAAGCCACCAGCTTGATCAGCGATTCGAAGGCGATGGCCACCACCAATCCTTCGTGCTTTTCCCGCGCCGAAATGTGTCGTGCACCGAACAGAATGGCAAACAGACTGACCGTGAGGCAAAAGCCTAGAGCAATTAGACCGGGGGCCGATTCCTGGGTCAATACCTGCAGCGACTCGGTGACCGCACGTACCTGCAAGGCGATATAGGGTAGGGTACCGGCGAGCATGAACAGGGTGACCAGCACCCCGGCCAGTTGGCTTTGGTAGCGGAAAGCGAACAGGTCGGCGAGGGAGGAGAGCTGATACTCGCGCGTCAGTCGCAGGAGCGGCTGCAACAGCACCGGGGCAAGCATGAAAGCCAGTGTGACCCCCAGGTAGATCGTGAGGAAGTTATAGCCCTGGCTCTGGGCAAAACCGACACTGCCGTAGAAGCTCCAGGAGGTGGCGTAGACTCCGAGCGAGAGTGTATAGGTCAGCGGGTGATGTGCCAGGCGCTGGGGCAGCCAGCCGTGTTCAGCCGCATAGGCGATGAGAAACAGCAGTAGCAGATAGGCCACTCCCACCAGGAACAGCTGCCACAGTTCAAAGGTCATGGCGCTCCAGACGTCGCTGCAGGCGCCAGATCAAGAAGATCAATAGTCCCCAGATAAGATAGGGGGTATACCACGGGCTGTCATCGGCCGCCCACCAGCGGATTATGGGGGAGAGCAGCAGAAACAAAGCGAACAGAAACAGGATGATCACCCGGTCCAGACGCTGATCGGTTTCACGATAGCGATTCATGGGGAAGAAGAATAACAGGAGTTGTTACGGAACGTAACACTGGGTAACCGTTTCAAGTTCAAAGAATCAGACCCACAGATTCTATTGTGCCCTCGCGGAGCGAGGGAATGATTAAAGATCAGTCTTTTTCAAAGCGAAGACCGGCTTACTGAGTCGTAATGTGCCTGATGGGCTTCTTTGACTTTCAACTTTTAACCAATCAGCCGCTGCCACCACCGGCGGCGGTTGGCCGGAGGCGGGAAGGCGGCGTTGAGATCGCATGGTGGCACCAGGGAAAGCACCCAGCCGGGGAGCGGCGGTGGGCCGAAACCGGGGCCACAGACACTACCGAGGTTGTTGGGATCATAGATTTTTACGAAGCTCGGCGACTCCACATTGTCCACATAGACAATGCCGCAGTAATCCTCGTCGTGCTCGTCTCGCAACAGTTGGTCAACCTCGTCGATAAAACGTTCCAGCTGGTCAGGGGATGAGACAGACGCTGGAGGAACCTCGCCGACAGCATAAATGTACCAGGTCTTGCTGCTGTCACCACGTAGTCGCTCCCACAGGGCATCGAGTTCGTGCCACTTGAGCAGATTACGGAAATAACCGCGATAGCTCTGAAGGAATGGATTGGTCTCCTGCGACATGCCTTGCCTCTTGCTTCCTGAAAGGTGAACGGTTGAATTAGTCTGCCAGGCGGGAAGATTGTTCCCCCGGATACGGAATCGCCAGTGTACGGGGGACGGCCTCTTTGCGCCAGTTGGTGATGGCCCATCGCCAGAAACTTTCCAGCTCCCCTTCCAGTAGTTCCGGTGGTGGTTGCTGGCCGAGAAAGGCAAGGGCTTGCCACAGGAGCGGCAATGGGTTGTCTATCGCCAGAGCAGGGGCAAAGGTCTGTTTGCTCAGTTTCTGGCCTTCCTCATTCACCGCTACCGGCAGATGATGATAATCGGGGGTGGGATACCCGAGCAGTCGCTGCAGCACAATCTGGCGCGTGGTCGAGTCGAGCAAATCACTGCCGCGGACAATATCGGTGATGCCCTGGGCAGCATCATCCACCACCACGGCCAGCTGGTAGGCGAAGAAGCCATCGGCTCGGCGCAGCACGAAGTCACCCACCTCGTGCTCCACATCCTGGGTAATGGTTCCCTGAATCCCGTCGGCAAAGGTGACGTTTTGTCCTTCGGTGTTAACCCTCAGGGCGTGGCGGCTGTGATGGGGGGCCGGATTTGACCGACAGGTACCGGGATAAACACCGGCAGGGAGTTTGAGTCGTTGCTGCTGCTCGCTTACCTCCTTGCGTGAGCAGCCGCAGCGATAACTCAGGCCGTGCCGGGCAAGTTCGTCCAAGACCTCAAGGTAAATGGCGTGTCGTCGGCTCTGATACCAGACCTCGCCATCCCATTCAAAGCCGTAATGCTCCAGGGTTGCCAGGATCAGATCACTGGCGCCGGTTACTTCTCGCGGGGGATCAAGGTCTTCGATGCGGACCAGCCATTGACCGCCCTGATGGCGTGCCTGCAGGTAACTGCCGAGCGCGGCGATCAGGGAACCAAAATGGAGCGGTCCGGTGGGAGAGGGGGCGAAGCGACCAATATAGCTCATAGGGG
>JBFEWO010000124.1:0-8128 GCA_041546305.1 Thiohalomonadaceae bacterium
AACAGGCCGGAGACCGCAAGAGTCGGCCTCGGCCGGGCCGAGAACCACCACAGGATCGCCAGCAGCACCGGCCCCTCCAGCACGAATTCATAGAGCATTGAGGGATGGCGTGGCTCGGGGCCTGCACCGGGAAAGACCATCGCCCAGGGGACATCGGAGACCTTGCCCCAAAGCTCGGCATTGATGAAATTGCCAATGCGACCGGCGCCTAGGCCGAGGGGAACCAGCGGGGCGATGAAGTCCACCGTGTTCCAGTAGCCATGCCGGTACTTGCGGTTGAACAACCACAAGGCGATCAGTACCCCGAGCAGGCCGCCATGAAAGGACATCCCCCCCTCCCACACTGTCAGCAGCACCAGGGGATTTTCAAGGAACGCCGGCAGGTTGTAGAACAGGGTGTACCCCAACCGGCCACCGAGCACGACCCCCATGGCGATGTAGAAAACCACATCGTCCATCTGGGCAGCGGTCCAGCCGGAGTTGGGCCTGGCCGCACGGATGCGTCCCAGCCACCAGCCACCGGCAAAACCAACGAGGTACATGATGCCGTACCAGTGGACCTTGAGCGGGCCGAGGCTGAAAGCGACGGAATCGATCTCCGGATAGCTAAGCATGATTAACTCTCTTCTCCCTGTTGTTTGGCGGCAATGTTTTCAGGCCACCATGCATTCAATCATCAGTTGTGGTTCCGCCTGTGATAGTGCAACTGTACCAGTCCGCTGGGATAACTTCGGCTGTCAATGAGCTTCAAGTCCCGCGGCGGCCTCCCGGCTGTAAACAGCGGCACGCCATCTCCAAGCAGATGGGGAACCAACGAAATAATATATTGCTGGATGCCACCGGTACGCTCGAAGCTATCGACAAGAGCGGCACCGCCCACCAGCCACAGCCTCTTCACTCCCTGCGCCTGAAGCCGCACCAACAACTCCTCGATGGTCTCCTGGCTAAGATGAATCCCCGAACCGGCCTGCGGCAGCGGCTGACGGCTCATTACCCAGCAAGGCTTGTCACCGTAAGGCCACTCACCGAAATCAAGGATCTGCCGATAGGTGCGGCTTCCCATCACCAGTGCATCGACTGAGTCGAAAAAGACCTGGTAGCCGTAATCCTCCCCCTCGGCCTCAACCTGGGAGAGCCAGTCCACCCCACCATCCGGCGTGGCGATATACCCATCCAAAGTGCAGGCAATGTAGAGTACAACATCAACCATCCAGGAACCTCCCTGAATCGGCCTCGCGATTAAAGTGCAACCACCCGGCCCACCAGACACTTGATGTAGTCGGTTTCCGGGATCGCCGGGTGTACCGGGTGATCCGGCCCCTGGTGCCCCTGCCCGATGATCTGCAGTGAGCGGTCCAGATGGCGCGAGGACTGCTGCAGCAGATCACGCAGCGTATCGCGCTGCAGGTGATAGGAACAGGAGGCTGACACCAGAATACCGTCCTTGCCAAGCAGCTGCATCGCCGCCTGGTTGAGTCGGCGATAGGCCTCTACCCCCTTCTTTACATCCTTTTTGCGCTTGATAAAGGCCGGTGGGTCGACTATCACCAGGTCGAACTGCTCGCGCTCTGCGCGTAACGCCTTGAGTGCCTCGAAGGCATCCCCCTGAATCGACTCGACACGCTCGGCCACGCCGTTGAGTGCAGCGTTACGCTCAACCTGATCCAGTGCCCTGGCTGAGCTGTCGATACAGGTCACCCTCTTCGCCCCGGCAACGGCCGCCTCGATGCCCCAGCCGCCGATATAGCTGAAGACATCCAGCACGCGCATCCCCCGGGCCAACTGCTGCACCCGAGCCCGGTTGACGCGGTGGTCGTAAAACCAGCCGGTTTTTTGTCCCGTCAGTAATGGCACCTCGAAGCGGGTCGCATTCTCCTCGATCTCTACTCCCTCGGGCACCTCGCCCAGTGCGGCCTCGACCAGCAAGCCCAATCCTTCCAGCTCCCGCGCGCTGCTGTCGTTACGCCACAGCACCGCCCGCGGCTTGAGCACCTTGTCCAGCGCCTCAAGCACCTCATCCTTTACCGCTTCCATTCCAGCGGTGTTGAGCTGGACCACCAGCACATCGCCAAAGCGATCCACCACCAATCCGGGCAGACTGTCGCTCTCGCCATACACCAGGCGATAAAAGGGCTTGTCGAAGAGTCGTTCCCGTAAGGACAACGCCACCTTGAGGCGATGCACAAGCAACGACCGGTCAAGAAGCTGCGCCGGCGAGCGGCTGACCAGCCGGGCGCAGATGAGTGAGTGAGGGTTCACGTAACCGTTGCCGAGAGGCTTACCGTCATTGGCAATGAGACATACCTGCTGGCCTGGTGCAAAGTCGACCAGTGGCGAGCGTCCCGTATCGACCTCATTGCTGTAGACCCAGAGATGGCCATTACGTAGTCGGCGCTCTTCGTTTTTTTTCAGATACAGCGGGGCAAGTTCCATGACACTCATTCCACAATGGGGGAAAACCCTGGATTATCGCAGAAAAGTAGACCGACTGCCGAAGTCATCCAGCCCCCGGCATGTGAGGACGAGCTGTAACAGCGGATGGGCTATAGTTGATTTTCAACTAAAGACGAATTGGTATGGCGCCATGCATCTGCCGGAAACCCGCACCAACCTGTCACGCAACCGCCTCGCCAAAGAGACCAGCCCCTACCTGCTGCAACATGCCCACAATCCGGTGGACTGGTACCCATGGGGTGAGGAGGCGTTGCAACGTGCTCGCGAGGAGGACAAACCGATCCTGCTCTCCATCGGTTATTCGGCCTGTCACTGGTGCCATGTAATGGCGCACGAGTCCTTCGAGGATGAAGAGACTGCGGCACTGATGAACCGTTACTTCATCAATATCAAAGTCGACCGGGAGGAACGGCCGGATCTTGACCGCATCTACCAGGCGGCACACCAGCTCCTGACCCGCCGTCCCGGCGGCTGGCCCCTGACCATGGTACTGAGCCCCGACCAGACACCGTTTGTAGGCGGCACCTATTTTCCTCCTGAGGAGCGCTATGGCCTGCCCGGTTTTCGCGACATCCTGGAACGCATCCACCAGTTCTATTGCAACAATCGTGCGGAGATCGAGGCACAAAACACCTCCATCTGCACGGCGCTCCAACAACCGGCCAGCCAGGTCGCCACCCGGCTCGATGACACTCCGCTGGAACGGGCGCAGCAAGAACTGACCGGAAGCTTTGACCATGTGCATGGCGGGTTCGGTGGGGCGCCAAAATTTCCCCATGTGGCCAACCTGCTTCTGCTACTTCGCCTGGAAAGCCCGGAGGCGCGGGAAATGGCGCTAATCACCTTGCGCAAGATGGCCGAGGGCGGCCTGCTGGACCAGCTCGGTGGCGGCTTCTACCGTTACTCAGTCGATGAGCGCTGGGAGATCCCCCACTTTGAGAAGATGCTCTATGACAACGGTCCTCTGCTGCAGTGTTATGTTGCAGCATGGCAGCTCAGCGGGGATCCCTTTTTCCACCAGGTGGCCATACACACTGCCAACTGGGTTATACGTGAGATGCAACTGCCCGATGGAGGCTACTGTGCCAGCCAGGATGCCGACACCAACGGTGTGGAGGGAGGCTTTTATCTCTGGTCACCGTCAGAGGTACAGGCGCTACTGACGGAGCAAGAGTTCGCCGTGGTCAGCCGCCATTTTGGCCTGGGACAGCCTCCCAACTTCGAAGGGCACTGGCATCTGACGGTCCGTGAACCGCTGCCGCAGACCGCTGCCGCGCTGGGCCATACCCCAGATACAGCCAGTTCCCTGCTCAAAACCGCCAGGAATAAACTTCTCGAAGCACGCCAAAGGCGCACCCGGCTCGGTCGTGATGACAAGGTGCTGGTAAGCTGGAATGGTCTGATGATCCAGGGGATGGCCTATGCCGGGTTGCACCTGGACGTGCCGGATTTCATCACCTCTGCCGAGAGGGCAGTCGATTTTCTCCATCGAGAGCTGTTCCGCGACGGCCGCCTGGTGGCCAGTTACAAAGACGGCCAGGCCAAATACCGCGGCTATCTCGATGACTACGCCTTTCTCATCCATGCACTGCTGACACTGCTCGAGGCCCGCTGGCGCGAGCACGATCTGCAGTTTGCCCGCGAGCTGGCCGAGATCCTGCTGGCACATTTCAAGGATGAGAGCCTAGGGGGTTTCTACTTTACCGCTGATGACCACGAAGCGCTGATCCAACGCCCCAAACCCTTTATGGACGAATCGATGCCGGCCGGCAACGGCGTGGCCGCTTCCGCCCTGCTCCGCCTGGGCCATTTGACAGGCGAGCTTCATTTCATCGAAGCGGCGGAAAAAACTCTGCGTGCCGGCTGGGAATGGATGCGCCGCTATCCCAGCGCCCATGGCGCCATGCTGTGTGCTCTGCAGGAGCATCTCACCGAGGGCGACCTGTTTATCTTACGCGGTGAAGGTGAATCACTCACCGCATGGCGTGACAAACTGCTCACTGGCTATCACCCACACCGACAGGTATTCGCCATACCCGCGGCAAGCACAGAGTTACCGGAGGCACTGCAACAAAAACGCCCGCTCGGTGAGATTGTCGCCTATCACTGCCAGGGTTTTCGCTGCCTACCGCCGATTACCCGCCTGGACGAATTACCGAAGTGACAAAACCGCTTTGCCACAAAACTCTAAAGAGAGCATGGCAAAAAGCACATCAAGAAACTAGGCATTGAGATCAGGAATCAGCTTGCTCTCGAGTCGGGCGATAGCATCCTTCAGCTGAAGCTTACGCTTTTTCATCCGTTTGAGCTGAAGCTGATCCACGTAGGGATTGGCCTGGAGGGCGTCAATGGCCGCATCCAAATCGCCATGCTCAAGCCGCAATGCCTGCAGGCGATAGTGCAACTGAACCAGCTCTTCGTTTTCCATAATCTTCGGCCAATACGGAGGAGGACAATGAAGGGAGCTGTAAGCATACCAAAAAAAGAAGGCTGCGCCCTCTTCTCTATACCGTAGCCACAATTCCCATCTCGATTTTCCCTACATATGCCCAGGGAGTGGACTAGACTTTTTTTACCATCCAACACCGGAAAACTTCAGTGAGGCCGTCCATGCGTCTGATTATGCTTCCGATACTGCTGATCACGCTCTATGCCTGCTCGAGTGCCGTCCCCGATCGAGTCCGCATCGCACCCGAGGGAAATCCTCCGCTACCTGTGGTCACTAATTCTCCTGAGCGCTACCTCGATACCCAGGTACGCTGGGGTGGTACTATCGCGAACGTCAGGAACCTGCCGGAGGAGACACAGGTTGAGATCGTCGCCCGTGAACTGGCTGGCGATGGTGAGCCAAAATCGCTCGATCGCAGCGAGGGACGATTTATTGCCATTTTTAACCGGTTTCTCGATCCTGCCATCTTCGCCATCGATAGAAACCTGACAGTGACAGGAAAAATCACTGGTTCAACAGAACAAAAGCTCGGCGACATGGATTACCGCTATCCGCTGGTAAAGGTTGAGAGCTACTATCTGTGGCCAAAGCCGCTGCCACGATACGACTACTATGATCCCTTCCTGTACGATCCCTGGTACCCGTATTGGTATCCCTATCCATGGTACCGTTACCCCTACTACCGTTGAAGCCATGATGACTCCTCTAATGCGCCTAGCTGGTATGCCATTTGTTTTCCTTGCCGCCTTGCTGCTCAGCAGCTGTGCCAGCGGACCGCGTTATCCCACGGAAGGGGTAGAGCTGTCAGTGACCCCGCAACAGGCTGCCAGCGAGATCAGTGTCCTTCGCGGCAAACATATTCTCTGGGGTGGAATCATCATCAGCAGCACCAACCTCAAGGATCAAAGCCGCCTGGAGGTTCTCGCCTATCCACTGGACAGCAACCAATACCCGCAAACCGACAGCCCCCCGCTGGGCCGTTTTCTCTTGCAGAGGGAGGGTTACCTGGAAACGGTCGACTATGCCCCCGGCAGACTGGTCACTGTGCGCGGCCCGCTGTCCGATAGCGAAAGCGGTAAAGTTGGAGACACCAGTTACCTCTATCCTGTGGTCAATTCCCGGGAGATTTATCTCTGGCCACGAGGTGGCAGAAGTGACCCGCGTATCCACTTCGGGGTTGGTGTCGTATTCGGCCGCTGATACCACCATTCCTATACTGACCAGGAGATAATGAGGAGCCCTTCCCGATGTCATCTCCGATGCTGCCACTGCTGGTCGAGTCCGATGTGCTGCAATCGCATCTCGACGAGAAACACCTGCTGCTCGTCGATTTGGGCAAACCCGACCTTTATGCCAGGGGCCATATACCTGGAGCGGTATTCCTCGACTACGGTCAAATCATCCGCATGAATAAACCGGTCGGGGGATTACTGCCGGATAAGGCCCGGCTAAGTGAAGTGCTCTCGGGGATTGGCCTGACACATCAATCCCACGTGGTTGCCTACGATGAAGAGGGAGGCGGCAAGGCCGCGCGCCTGCTGTGGACATTGGCCGCACTGGGCCATCAACGCTACTCCTTACTGAACGGCGGACTGCAGGCATGGGTCAACGAAGGCCACGCCCTAAGCCAGGAACCGACCAGTGTGTCGCCAAGCCATTACCAGGCTGAGCGATGCAAGTCATGCTCGGTGATCGCTGACAGGCAATTTATTCTCGATCACCTGCAGGATCCAAAAGTGCTCCTGCTCGATGCCCGCTCGCCGGAGGAGTTCAGTGGTCAGCGGCGTTATGCCGAACGCGGCGGCCATATCCCGGGCGCGATCAATATTGAGTGGACCCAATTCATGGATCAGAGCCACAACCTTAGGCTAAAGGCTATCGCGGAACTGCGTAACCTGCTGCAGGGAAATGGAATTACTCCGGACAAAACCGTGGTCACCTACTGTCATACCCACCACCGTTCCGCCCACACCTGGTTCGTGCTGCATTACCTGGACTACCGCGCGCTGGGTTACGAAGGATCGTGGTCTGACTGGGGGAACCAACCGGACACTCCGATCGAGGTCTGAGAAGCGGTCCGGTCCTCGAACAGGAAGTCAGATAACTGTGCCAAAGAGCGTACCGACCAGTGCCGTCACAACCATAGCAAGCGCCCCCCAAAAAGTGACCCGGGCAATCCCAAGGACGACACCGGCTCCCCCGGCTCTCGCCGCCAGGCCTCCGGTCAGGGCCAAGGCCAATAGGGAGCCTCCGGCGACCATCGGGATAATCGTTCCGACAGCGCTGAACATCGCCAGCAACAGGGGAAGGACTGCGCCAAGCGAAAAGGTAACCGCAGAAGTCATGGCCGCCTGAATGGGCCGTGCGGTATGCACACTGGAAAGTCCCAACTCATCCCGCGCATGAGCGGCCAGCGCATCATGTGCCATAAGCTGTTCAGCCACCTGCAGTGCCAACTTTGAACTCAGTCCTCGCTGCTCATAGATCTCGGCCAATTCCCTGCGCTCGAATTCCACATCCTCCTCAAGCTCCCGACGTTCGCGCTCCAGGTCTGCCCTTTCGGTATCAGCTTGAGTACTCACCGACACATACTCACCAGCAGCCATCGACATGGCTCCAGCGGCCAATCCCGCCAGTCCGGCGAGCACCACCTCACTATGTACGTCCGTGGCAGCCGCTACGCCTACCAACAGACTGGCTGTCGAGACAATGCCATCATTAGCGCCCAATACCGCTGCCCGCAGCCAGCCAATACGCTTGGCAAAATGCCGCTCAGGATGTATGGCCATGGGGAGTTCCTTGGCTGGATGAACTAATAATCAATATAGAACAGTCCATCAGGGATGAACAAAATTGGGAATTAGCTGCGGCTATACCAGCCAAATGATGAGGAGTCCTCATTAGTCGCATACTTTGTATGCGGTATATATTGATTCGACAGAATCATTTTTCGATGGCGATTACACGCCAAGCATTACCCTGGAATCAAACAAGAGAGCGTGTAATTTTTCCACGCTGGCCACCGTAAAATGTGGCCAGCGAATGAAAGGGAGGAGTATTAATCAGGCAGAGTCATCCAAACATCTTTTTCATGATGCCCTGCACCCAGGTTTCGTCACCCTCTTTCTCAATTACCTGTTGAACGGATGTAACATAGTCTTTATCTTCCCGCTTGACATGATTCTCTACCCAGCCCATTAACATAGTGTAGAGTTCCCCGGTCAC
>JBFEWO010000015.1:0-31153 GCA_041546305.1 Thiohalomonadaceae bacterium
AAAGTAATTGCGAAACCGTTCAGCCGACAATTGCCATGTCTCTACAGTCAATAAGACCGTCCCTGGCCGTTGCTGTACTGATTATTTACGACGCTTGGCGCCGATGCGCAGACGCAAGGCGTTGAGCTTGATGAAGCCCTCAGCGTCCTTCTGATTGTAGGCGCCGGCATCCTCTTCGAAAGTAGCGATGGATTCGTCAAACAGAGAATCGCTCTCGGACTTACGTCCGGCGATGATCACATTGCCCTTGTAGAGCTTGACGCGTACCGTGCCGTTCACATTCTCCTGCGACCTGTCGATCATCGCCTGCAGCATCTCGCGCTCCGGGCTCCACCAGTAGCCGTTGTAGATCACGCTGGCGTAGCGCGGCATCAGTTCGTCCTTCAAGTGAGCCGCCTCACGATCCAGGGTCAATGATTCGATGGCGCGGTGGGCCTTGAGCATCACGGTCCCGGCAGGGGTTTCGTAGCAGCCGCGGGACTTCATGCCGACATAACGGTTTTCCACCAGATCGTCGCGGCCGATACCGTTGGCGCCAGCCACCTTATTGAGATATTCCATTACCTGGGCGGGGCTCATCGCCTTGCCGTCGATGGCGACGATGTCACCCTTCTCATAGGTCAGCTCCAGGTAGGTCGGCTCATCCGGCGCCTTCTCCGGGGAGACGGTCCAGCGCCACATGTCCTCTTCGGGCTCTGCCCAGGGATCCTCAAGAATGCCGCCCTCGTAGGAGATGTGCAGCAGGTTGGCATCCATGGAGTAAGGGGATTTCTTGCCCGCCTTCTTGAAGTCCACCGGGATGTTGTGCTGCTCGGCATAGGCCATCAGTTTTTCGCGTGAGGTCAGATCCCACTCACGCCAGGGGGCAATGACCTTAACATCGGGCTTGAGGGCATAGGCACCGAGTTCGAAGCGTACCTGGTCGTTACCCTTGCCGGTAGCCCCATGGGAGATGGCATCGGCACCGGTTGCGTTGGCGATTTCAATCAAGCGCCGGGCAATCAGCGGGCGAGCGATGGAGGTGCCGAGCAGGTACTCCCCTTCGTAGATGGTATTGGCACGGAACATCGGGAAGACATAGTCACGGGCGTATTCCTCGCGCAGATCTTCAATGTAGATCTCCTTCACCCCCATCGCCTGGGCCTTGGCACGGGCAGGCTCCACCTCTTCACCCTGACCGATATCGGCGGTAAAGGTTACCACCTCGCACTGATATTCGTCCTGCAGCCATTTGAGGATAATTGAGGTATCGAGGCCACCGGAATAGGCCAGAACCACTTTTTTGACGTCAGACATGACAACTCCCGCTTGAGATTCACAGATCCGTGCCCGGAGGCCGGGGTCACAAAATGAAAGCGAAAGTATAACTGAGGGCAGGGCTTGCTGACTATGGAGCAGCCACACGCAGAGCCACAGGAAAAGTAAAAGGGAGCAGGATTGTCTCCTGCTCCCTTTCTCTTCCAATCCTTCGGTTCTACCTGTCCTTTACATCGTTGGCTGGAACTCGGCCGGTTCCTGTTCGGCCATGTGCTCATAGGTCTGCCAACGCAGGTCCAGCGACTCCTGTGCCAGCGCCATCAGGCGTTTGGCCTCCATCGGGTTGCTCTTCTGCAACAGCTTGTAGCGCTGTTCGCTGTAGGCAAACTCCTCCAGCTTCATCGTCGGACGGGTGGAGTCGAGGATAAACGGCTTGCGGCCAGCCTTACGCAGCTCCGGATTGTAGCGAATCAGCGGCCAGTAGCCGGAGTCCACCGCCTTCTGCTGCTGCTCAAGGCCCTTGCGCAGGTCGATACCGTGGGCGATACAGGGGCTGTAGGCGAGGATGATGGATGGCCCTGGATAGGCCTCCGCCTCACGCATCGCCTGCAGGGTCTGCTGCGGATTGGCGCCCATCGCCACACGGGCAACATAGACATTACCGTAGGAGATCGCCTGCAAGGCCAGGTCCTTCTTGGTCACCGCCTTACCTGCGGCGGCAAACTTGGCGGTCGCCGCGATCGGGGTCGACTTGGAAGCCTGACCACCGGTATTGGAGTAGACCTCGGTATCGAGCACCAACACATTGATGTTGCGGCCGGAGGCCAGCGCGTGGTCGAGACCGGCCGAGCCAATGTCGTAGGCCCAGCCGTCACCACCGACCAGCCATACGCTGCGACGCACCAGATGATCGGCGACGGTGAGAAGCGCCTTGGCTCGTGGGTCATCGATCTCCTTGAGGCGACGCTTGAGTTCATGAACCCGCTCGCGCTGACGTGCCATCTGCGTACCGATCTGCTGATTGGTGTCCATCAGCGAGTCGATGAACGCCTGATCGAAGTGGTCGGTCATGCTCGCCAATAGATCCTTGGCCATCGCCATCTGCTGGTCGGCGGAGACGCGCATTCCAAGACCGAACTCCGCATTGTCCTCAAACAGGGAATTGGACCAGGCCGGGCCGCGGCCCTCCTTGTTCACCGACCAGGGAGTGGCCGGCAGGTTGCCCCCGTAGATGGAGGAACAACCGGTGGCGTTAGCCACCAGCAGGCGTGGACCAAACAGCTGGGTCAGCAGGCGCACATAGGGGGTCTCGCCACAGCCGGCACAGGCGCCGGAGAACTCGAACAACGGCTCCAGGTACTGGGCGCCGCGGACAGAGGCAAAGTTGACCGTATTGCGGCGATTGACCGGGATGGTCTCGAAGAAGGCAATGTTCTGCTTGCCTGATTCGAGGATCGGGGTCTTGTCGGCCATGTTGATCGCCTTGCGCGATTTGTCCTTGAGGTCATAGGCCGGACAAGCCTCGACGCACAGACCGCAGCCGGTGCAATCCTCCACATAGATCTGCAGGGTATAGCGGGTCTCGGGGAAACCGCGTGCGGTCACCGGCGCCGACTCGAAGGTGGCCGGAGCGTTACCCAGAGTATCCTCATGATAGAAACGGGCGCGAATGACGCTGTGCGGACAGACGAAGGAGCAGTTGCCGCATTGGATGCAGACCTCCGGCTCCCACTTCGGCACGAAGTCAGCGATATTGCGCTTCTCCCAACGTGCAGTGCCACTGGGGTAGGTACCGTCGACCGGGATCTTGGAGACCGGCAGATCATCACCACGCCCGATCAGCATCGGTGCGGTCACCTCCTTAACGAAGGCCGGCGCCAGCTCGGAGACCGCCGGCTTCATGCCGCGCTTGGAACTGATGCGGTCAGGGACCTTGACCTGATGCAGATGATCCAGCGAGGCATCCACCGCCTTGAAGTTGAGCTGCACGATATCGGCGCCCTTACGCATATAGGTCTTCTCGATCGCCGCTTTGATCTTGGCGATCGCCTCATCGCGCGGCAGCACCCCGGAGAGGGCAAAAAAGCAGGTCTGCATGATGGTGTTGATACGACGGCCCATGCCCGCCTCACGCGCAACGGTGGAGGCGTCGATCACATAGAACTCGATGTGCTTGTCGATGATCTGCTGTTGTACCGGTTCGGGCAGTTCGTCCCATACCTTGTCGGGACCGACCGGGCTGTTGAGCAGGAACACCGCGCCGTCAGCCGCCTTGTCCAGCATTTCCACCTGGTCGATGAAGTTGGACTTGTGGCAGGCGATGAAGTTGGCCGAGGTGATCAGATACGGAGCGCGGATCTCGTCAGGACCGAAACGCAGGTGTGAGGTGGTCTGCGAACCGGCCTTCTTCGAGTCGTAGACGAAATAGCCCTGGCAGTAGAGATCGGTGCTCTCGCCGATGATCTTGATCGAGTTCTTGTTGGCCGAGACGGTACCGTCGGAACCCAGACCAAAGAACATGGCGCGGGTGACATTGGCCGGTTCGATATCGAAGCTCTCATCGTAATCGATGGAGGTGTGGGTCACGTCGTCGTTGATGCCAACGGTGAAGTGGTTCTTCGGCTTGTCCGCGACTAGGTTGTCGAACACCCCCTTGGCCATGGCCGGGGTGAACTCCTTGGAAGAGAGGCCGTAACGGCCACCGATGACCTTCGGCATGGCATCAATCATGCCATTGTTGAAGGCCTCAGCCAGGGCAGTGATGACATCCTGATACAGCGGCTCACCAGCACCACCCGGCTCCTTGGTGCGATCCAGCACCGCAATGCGCTTAACGCTTTTCGGCAGCGCAGCGACAAGGTGTTCCATGCTGAAGGGGCGGAACAGGCGTACACTGACGACGCCAAACTTGCGACCTTCTGCGTTGAGCTTCTTGATGGTCTCTTCCACTACCTGCACGCCGGAACCCATCATCACGACGACGTCGGTGGCATCCTCGGCACCGAAGTACTCGAACAGCTTGTACTGGCGACCGGTGAGCGCCGCCAACTGATCCATGGTCTCCTGGATGATGCCCGGCACCGCGTTGTAGAACGGGTTAGCACTCTCGCGGCCCTGGAAGTAAACGTCCGGATTCTGCGCGGTACCGCGGATGAACGGATTGTCCGGATTCAGTGCGCGATTGCGGTGGGCGAAAACCAGCTCCTCGTTGATCATTGCGCGGATCTGCTCATCCGGGATCAGCTTGATTTTATTGATCTCGTGCGAGGTGCGGAAACCGTCGAAGAAGTTGATGAACGGCACACGCGCCTTCAAGGTGGCCGCATGGGCAATCAGCGCTGAGTCGTGTGCTTCCTGCACCGAGTTGGAGGCGAGCATGGCAAAGCCGGTCATTCGCGCGGCCATTACATCCTGGTGGTCACCGAAGATGGAAAGCGCCTGCGCCGCGATGGAGCGGGCCGCCACGTGGAACACGGTGGAAGTCAGCTCACCGGCGATTTTGTACATATTGGGCAGCATCAGCAGCAGGCCCTGGGAGGCGGTGAAGGTGGTGGTCAAGGCACCGGTCTGCAGAGCACCGTGCGCAGTACCGGCCGCACCGCCCTCGCTCTGCATCTCAATGACCTGCGGTACCTGCCCCCAGATATTCTTCACCCCCTGGGTCGCCCACAGGTCGGAAAGTTCCGACATATCGGATGAGGGGGTAATGGGGTAAATAGAGCAGATATCGCTGACGCGATAGGCGATATGGGCGACGGCATTGCCGCCGTCGACGGTGACCTGCTTGGGCTTGTTCTGTTCACTCATAAACTTATCTCTTGTTCTCCGGTGCGGTGCCGGTGACGTTAGCGGAGGCGCTCTCGGGGATCATTTCGATTGCATGACAGGGACACTGCTCCTGGCAGGTGCCACAGCCAGTACACAGGCTATAGTCATAGCGGTACTTCTTGCCCGGGCCGAGCTTGATGATGGCATCCTCGGGGCAGGAGCCATAGCAGCCGTCGCACTCGAAACAGTTACCGCAAGAGAGACAGCGCTTGGCCTCATAGATCGCATCCTGCTCGCTGATGCCCTGCAGGATCTCCTCGAAGCCGCCAAGGCGCTGCGACAGCGGTAGGTGCTGCTGCTCGGTCATTGGCGCCTCGGTGCGATACCACAGGTGCAGTTTCTCATGGTGGATGATCGGATGCTTGGGACGCGGGTGATAGTTTTCACCACGCAGCCAGGCATCGATATTACGGGCCGCCTTCTTGCCGTGGCCGGTAGCGATGGTCACGGAGCGCTCGGAGGGCACCATGTCGCCGCCGGCAAAGATGCCGGGGGCACCGGTCATCATGTTGTCGCCGACGATGACGGTACCGTCGGCCTTGAACTCGATACCGGAGACACGGCCGAGGAAACCGGTGTCAGTCTCCTGGCCCACCGCGAGAATCAGCGAATCGGCCTCCAGTTTCTCGAATTTGCCGGTGGGACGCGGACGGCCATCTTCGCCCAGCTCCATCACCTCGACCTCAATGGTGGCACCGTCAATCTCCTTGATCGAACGCAGCCAGTTTATCTTGACACCCTCTTCCAGGGCCTCATCCGCCTCAAAGTCGTGGGCCGCCATATTGTCACGGTCACGGCGGTAGATGATCATCGCCTCATCCACTCCCATGCGCTTAGCCACGCGGGCAGCGTCCATCGCGGTGTTGCCTCCGCCGTAGATGGCAACGCGACGGCCGAGTTGCACCGGCTCGCCGTTCTCCACGCTCTTGAGGAAGCTCACCGCATCCATCATCCCTTTGGCATCGCGTGCCGGGATATCGATCTTTTTCGACAGATGCGCACCGACCGCAACAAAAACCGCATCGAAATTGCCGGCGGCTTTCTCGGCCATCACATCATCCACCCGGTGATTGAGGTGAATCTTCACCCCCATCTCCTCGACGCGGGCAATCTCCTGTTCCAGCTCCTTGCGTGGCATACGGTAAGCGGGTATCCCGAAGTGGATCATGCCACCGGCTACCGGACCGGCTTCGAATATCTCAACAGTGTGACCCAGGCGGGTCAGGTGATAGGCCGCGGACAGGCCACTGGGTCCGCCACCCACCACCATCACCCGCTTGCCGCCAGGGCGTGCCTTATACTGGGGTTTCCAGCCATGCTCCATCGCCAGGTCGCCGAGGAAACGCTCGACCGCATGGATACTCACCTCCTGATCGGTGTAGGCGCGGTTGCAGGCGGTTTCGCATGGGTGGTAGCAAACCCGGCCGTGGATTGCCGGGAACGGGTTGTTCTCGATGAGCTTCTGCCAGGCCTCCTCATAACGGCCGGCTTGGGCCAGATCGAGCCAGCCCTGGATATCCTCGCCCGCCGGACAAGCGTTGTTACACGGCGGCAGGTAATCCATGTAAACGGGACGGCGTGAGCGCAGTGCTCCGGTGCCCTGGGCAATCAAACCTGGAGCCAGGTTGGCTGTCATATCCTTCGAATTCATAACTTTCTCTCGCGTTTCAAAGAGTTACGGTGTACGCAGTGACACATGGCGCACAAAATGGGGGGCATTGTACATGACTGCTATGGAAATCAATACTGTGTATTAAAATAAACAATACATAGTTCACAGATAGTTAACTTTCTTGATAACCGCATTTGCCAACCGCCACGAGCAAGAAAAACATACAAACCGGAGGCTGCATCGAGGGACTGCTATGCTTGAAGCAATGGCCAGCCGTGTAAAGCCGATGGTTCCGAACTACCCAAGCCTTCACCAGCTTTTCCCTTGCAGACAGCAACAAGTGAGCGCTTCGGGGCTTTATCTCCAGCATCTGCTGCAACGCAAGGGCAGCAAGGATCGGCCTTTTGTCTACACCAACTACGTCACCACCCTCGATGGACGCATCGCGCTGGCTTATCCGCATACTGCTCACGTCAGCATCCCGGCCGATATCACCAGCGAAATCGACCAGCGCCTTTACCAGGAACTGGCAGCGCAGGCCGATGTCCTGCTGACCAGTGGCCGTTATTTGCGGCATCTGGGTGAAGGTAGGGCACAACACCTCCCACCCATCAGTGACGATTGTCCGGACCTGCTGCAATGGCGCCGCGAACAAGGACTGGAGCAGCAACCTGCTGTCGTCGTTCTCTCACGCAGTCTCGATCTGCCACTGCAAACGCTGACCTCACTCGGACGTAGGGTCTATGTGGCCACCGGCAGTGGCGCTGACAAACGCAAACTTGCCGCCATTGCAGAGACCGGCGTATCGATTCTGTTAAGTGGCAAAGGAAAGGGTGTGGAAGGCTGCGAACTGGTCGATGAGCTGGGGATGATGGGCTATACCAGCATCTACTCTATTGCGGGGCCCGCCCTGCTCGATACACTGCTGCGCGCCGGCAAGGTAGACCGACTCTATCTGACCCAGGTCCACATGCTCTTTGGCGGAGAAAATTACGAGACACTTCTTGAAGGCCCCCTGCTTTCGCCGGCGGCCCGTTTCCGTCTCGACTCACTTTATTATGATCAAGGCGCAGCAGAACGCCCCCCGCAATCCTTTGCGGTATTTGTTAAAGCACGCCCCGAATCCCGCACCTCAGGTTGACGAGCGCTTACAGTCGGCTGATTACGCAAGTGTAACAGCGTCCAGTAGCCAAAGGCGTTGACCGGCAGCGTTTCAAGTAATGGCAAACCAGCCAGCGTCACAAACTCCGTCAACGGAAAAACCGGACGAAAGCCAATCAATTTGGCAAAGGGGGCCGCCAGATTTTCCAGCCAGTGCATGCTATGGCCTTGTTGGCTGAAATGGTTGACCACATAGATATCAGCGCCAGGGCGACAGACCCGGCGGATCTCACGCATCATCGCGTCCGGATCCGGCACCACCGAGGCAACGTACATCACCGCCACCTTATCGAAGGTGTTATCGCCAAATGCCAGTTGCTGTGCATCCATGTGCAACAGCGAAACATGCTCCCAGCCGGCACGCCTGACTTTGCTCGCCGCCTTGGCGAGCATATCGGTGGAGAGATCGATCCCGGTGATATATGTATCCGCAGGATAGTAACGCAACGACAAGCCGGTACCGACACCGATTTCGAGCACCGTATCGCCGGGTTGGCAGGCCATGCGTTCGACCATCCTTTTGCGCCCCGGGTCAAATACTGGCCCGAACAGGACATCATAGATACCCGCATAACGGCGATACGCTGAGAGCACTGAATGGGTGTCCATCGACTCCTCCAGACAAAATATTGAATGGCTCACCGGCGCCCCGTTCCTGCTTGGACAAAGAATATGGGGCTGCCGGCCAATCCACAGAAAAAATCAGCGTAGACGCCGAAATGGAGAGACTCAAATGGAAGGATTCAGGTCGAAAATCAAAGTCAGGCTGAAAGGCGACACTCTCGCGCCTTCAGGCTCCAGTTTAAGTGCCTGTCATTGCAAGGAACGGCGCTAACGAGCGAAGCAATCTGTCGACGACAGTAGCATGACGTAAGATTGTTTCGCTTCACTCGCAATGACAAACCCAGGAACGATCTCGTGCTGAGAACGTCTATTTAGCGCCTGGCTTTGGCCTGCTCGTAGTAAGGCATCATCTGCTCGGCGAGTGTACGCAAGTTTTCCTGGCGATTGGCCGGGCTGGGGTGGGTGCTGAGAAACTCGGGCGGATTGGCCCCGCCGACCTGGCCCATTTTCTGCCATAGGGTCACGGCAGCCCGAGGGTCATAACCGGCCTTGGCCGCCAGTTCGATACCGATGCGATCTGCCTCCCGCTCCGAGGTACGGCTGTTCGGCAGCTGGATGGCAAGGGTAGCGGCCAATGCACCCAGCGCAGCGGCCTGTTCGGGCTTGTCACTGGCAGCGCTGATCACGCCAAGTCCCAGCGAGGTGGCCATCGCCACCGACATCCGCTCAGCCGTATGATTGGCCAGGGCATGGGAGATCTCGTGCCCCATCACCTGGGCCAGTTCATCATCGGTTGGATTGAGCTTTTGCAGCAGACCGGTATAGACCGCCATCTTGCCACCAGCCATGCACCAGGCATTGACCTGCTCCGGATCGTCGATGACCCTCACTTCCCACTCCCAGTTTCGCGTCGCCGGCCGCATGATCCCGGCCTGCTCCACCAGCCCGTCAGTGATCGTCTGCACCCGTCGCAATATCGCGGGATCGGAAACGAGCTTGCCCTCCTTGTTGAGGTCCGCGACAGTGCTGGTATATGCCTCCTTCGAGTAGGCGATCGCCTGGTTTTCAGAGACCAACATCAGCTGACTGCGACCTGTCGGGCTGGTGGCACACGAAGCCAGCAACAGCAGGAACGCAAACAAGCCCAGTTTACCGATGTGTAATTGCATCTTTTATCAACCTCGCCACAACAGAAAAACAATAGAAGCCAGAAGCTGGCACGTCCAGTCAGTACAACCTAAATGGAGGAGGTGCTGGTCACTAATTCCATTCCGTACCTGATCACCCTCGCTATGGAGACACCCTTTGGCTGCCGCTAAAACCAATGTCGGGTTTTCCCCCGTGCAAAATAGCGGGGTTTACCTACCGGGCAAGTTTATCTGCTCTGCTACTCTTCCTGCTATGAATAAATTACACCTTTTCAGGGCACAAAAGAGATACCTCCGCTCGATAAACAAGGAGACATGGGGGCCTCGGCCGTCATGCACTCATCGCAAACGGATGAAGATATTCACTCGGGAAGAACTTGCCACCTTGTTCAATACCCCCTTTTCTGAATTGAAACGCCTTGGTCGTCAAGGTGCCTTCAAGCGCCTGGGTGCAAACAGGTATCTCCTGGATTTTCACTCCTCGCTGCGGCTGCTGAGCGAACAAAGTACATCGTTGATGTCAGGCTCGCCACGATGGCAGCAAAATCCTGCCACCATTGACGAAGAAGTCTTCAGGGAGGATGCAGGCTTCATCGCGCCTAACAACAATCAAAGGGTCACCGGGTTTTATCCGCTGTATGGGCAATTCCGGGAGAACACCGTAAACATTATGAGGGTTCCAAATCTTCGCCAGGCAACACTGGCTGCCGGGATGTTTCTGGAGGCAGGGTTACAGAATAGTGAGCAGGTCGCTTTGGTGAGTTTCGAACATCCGGACCAGTTGTTTTCGCGGCTGGCCGAGTCTGGGCTGAATCTCGAGAAGGCATTGCACAGCGAAAAGCTAATTTACCTCTATTACAAACCGGATGTAGCGCATTCCCTCAGCCTTTCAGTCGATTACCGTGAGCTGTTCAGGGAGCTCACCCGACTGGGTGGCAAGGGGGTACGACGTCTTGTCCTGTTTAATGTGGATGCACTCATTAACACCAATTCAGAGCACCTCGTCCACACCTCTTTGCATCAGTTAATGTATGCCGCCAACCATTTCCAGGTAACCATGCTGGGATTGTTTGTGGCTGCCGGACACGTGGGGGAACTGCTCGATGAAGGCTGCAGGGCCATACTGCCAGGCTATTATGTTATGGAATAGGCGACTATAGGTCATGCCATATCCGGGTGCTAAGACATGTCACTGAGAAACAAACTAACACTGCCACGGCGGGGCATAATGGTCGTCAGTCTGCTCTACCTGCTGATCGCCTTGCTGGCCGGTCTGGAGATATGGGCCACCCTGCACTGGGTAATGGTGTATATATTGCTGGCGCTGCTGAGCCTGACTCTTATTCGGCAGCTGACCCTGCTCTTTTTCGCCGTTTTCGAAAAACCACCGGCATCGCCATTCGATCCCCAAGAGCAACCGCTGATCAGTATCCTGCTCCCGACCTACAACGAATCGGCTGTCATTCAGGCCTCGCTCCATAGCTTAATGGAATTACGCTATCCGAACCTGGAAATCATCGTCATTGACGATGGCAGCCAGGACGATACGGCGGAAAGGGCTCGAGAGGTGGCCAAAAAGAGTCGATTACCGGTAAGGGTGATTTCCCAAGCCAACCGCGGTAAAGCCGGGGCGTTGAACACGGGCATCATCCATGCATCCGGCTCCTATGTGCTGGTGGTCGATGCCGACTCCCGGGTGGAACCGGATTCACTCCAGTATGGATTGCGTCATTTTGCCGATCCCAAAGTTGGCGCCGTGGGCGGTTTCGTCGGCGTCGCAAACAAACAGAACCTGCTCTGTCAGTTTCAAGCCCTGGAATATCTGCAAAGTCTAAACTTCGTTCGTCGGGCCTTGTCCCGACTTGGTCTGGTAACCGTGGTACCTGGTCCGGTAGGTCTGTTTCGCCGCGAGGCTATCCTTCAGGTAGGCGGTTACCGCGAAGGGGGCATGACCTTCGCCGAAGACGCTGATCTGACTATCCAGCTGCTCGCCGCAGGCTGGAAAGTCAGGGGGGATCTCTCCATGATTGCCTATACCGAGGCACCTGAGGACGTATTTGCACTTCTGCGCCAGCGTTACCGCTGGCGCCGAGGGATCTATCAGGCCTTCTCCGACAACGTACTTGGACTGATCACCTCGCCCGGGCGTGCAGGTATTCCAATCACCCTGTTTATTGCCGCCGAGGCCTTCGCGCTGGAAGTGGTGAACTTCGGCTTCACCATCTTCTTTCTCGCTCACTTTCTTCGCTTTGGCGAGATCGATCTCTTCTCCAGCTGGTACCTGATAGTGATCAGCCTGGACGTATCGATACTGCTGTTTGCGACAAGGGGCCATGGCCATTTTCTGCACAATTTCCTGCTATTCGTTATGCAGCGATTCAGCTATGCATTCCTGCTGCAGGCCTGGAATGTCATTGCCCTGTTCGATGAGTGGCGCTCCTCAGCCATGAGCTGGGATAAGCTCGATCGCCTTGGCCGACTAGAGACCGATCCGTCATGAACCTGGGATTTCTCGCCAGCCTGGTATTGGTCCTGTTAATTTTCGCGGTGGTCGTCACCGCTCTAATGTTCTACGTTCGCCACTGGGCCACCCGTCAACCCCAACAGTCCCAACCGCCCCAACTGACAGAAGGACGCTTTGTAAAGCGCTACATTCCGCCTCCACTGCGCGACAAGTACGACTTGGCACGGGCTGGCCAACACCAACGCAGCGGCATCCAGCGGCGAAAAATTGCATACCTCATGAATATCGCCATCGGTATAGGCGCGCTGTTCATCTCAGGCGGTGCCCTGGATATCAACAGTGACAAGCTACTTCTGCCTATCGACCTTAGCCCGCAAGAGATCATGGCTTTGCCAACGGAGGCAGCCAGCTGGTCTTTGATCTCGCAACAGAATTTACCGGCGATGGAGTCGCGGCTGGCACAGTTACGTCAACGAGGCGTGGCGGTCATCTCCTCTCAGCTTGACGAAGGGCGGGTGGTCAATGGGCAGCATCTCACAGCAATGGCCAAAGCACATTGGCACCATTTTTTTGACCTTTGGGAACTCCCCTATCATCGCTGTAACTGGGACAATTTATCCACCTGCCTGCAAGGCCGTGTCGGCATCATCATGCCGGGCATGTGGCAGCTTGATGAACTGAACCAAGCACTGCAAAACGGCGCCAGTCTGCTGCTTTACGGCCCCCCCGTCTCAGTGCTGAGCGAGCATCAGACAGTACAGTGGAACGGACTGACTTTCGAGCCTTATACCAACGGCAGCCGCCGCTACTTGGCACTACGCGGCGATCAACTACTCACCTTGGGATTTGACGCCGGACTCACCCTGGATGCCGATCGTGCCTTCAAGGGATACCGGGTCATTTCGGACTCCCCACAAGCCATTGGGATCAGCGCCTCTCGCATCGCTGGCGGGACCATCGATACCCGTATCTATGCCAAAAAGATTGGCAAAGGTCGACTGGTTTGGATGGACTATGCCCCTACCGAACTTGACCAGCCCGCCAGCATCGATGTGCGTGACCTTGAAGCCATTACAGCAGCGATATTTCGCTACCTACTGGGCGAAACCTACTCTGGCTGGGCGATGTGGCCACAGGGAAAAAGCTATGCTGGCACCCTCAGCCAGGATTCGGAGGACAAATTTCACTACAGCGAAAAAGTCTTGAAATTGGTCAAGAAACATGAGTGGCCAATCACCTGGTTCATGTTGTCCAACGAGGCACAACGTAACCGTCGTCTGACCCAACAGATGGCAGAAGTCGGTGAGGTTGCCTGCCATGGCGACTCCCACGCCTCGTTTCCCCTGGAAAATCTCCACATCCAGACGCAGCGGTTAGCACGCTGCACCAAAGTGTTGCAGTCGATCACCGGGCGTACAGCAAGCGGTTTTCGTCCGCCGAAAGAGGAGTTCAACGGCGAGACCATCACTGCCGTAGCCAATATGAACATGAGCTACTATTTTGCCGATGCCGGTATCGACCGGGTGGTCCCGGAGATCATGCGAGAAGATGGCGGCCTGCGGGAGCTGGTCTCGCTGCCGCGCATGGTTGCCGACGACTACGAACTGTGGGGAAGGCTCAGACTCAACGGCCAGGAAAGCATGCGCATCGCAGAGAACCAGATCCAATGGGTCAGTGCCGTAGGCGGCTTCTTGCCTTTTGATTTTCACAGCCAATACATGGACAGAAATGAACATCTGGCGGTGGTGGAATACTACGGAAGACGTTTCCAGCAGCCCGATTGTTTCTTCGGAACCACCTGGCAGATAGCCGACTGGTGGCGTGTTCGAAACCGATTGGTAAAGGGTGAGCCATTGACCGAGGGCATACGCCGTCTCTACCAGCCAGTGCAATTGCGTGTCGATGAGCAGGGAAAATTACTTCGCGAGGAGACCTGACAGTTCTCCATTGACTTTGCTTCGACAATGTATTGAGTGAATAGAGGCTACAAACCCATCGGCGAGTTGCTGAGTTCCCTGAAAAATAGGTGGAAAATTGCACAATGAATAACAACCGAAGCGTATCCCGACCACGATATTTGTTTTTTTTCCATATAAAAATCCTGTTCCTGTCCTTGGGGCTTATCAGCAGTAGCGCTCTTTTCGGCAGTGAAAATTCAGAGAATATGCTCGATGAGCCTGAGCAGGATCTCTTCAACCTGGGTATCGCTTACCAGAGTACCAGTGATGACCTTTATGCCCGAACCCACCGCCTGTCCTACCGCAATCATCGCCGTGAGTGGTTCTGGCCCTGGCAAGAAGCGACGAGCCGCAACATTGATTGGGGGATCGATATCATTCGTCGAGAAGGCGAACACAGGCCAGTTGAGTACGAGTCGATTCAGGCACAGGGAACCCTGGGCGCTTACCTGGCACCGGGAGTCTACCTTCGGGGAGCAGTCGGAAGGCATAAATTGGCGACCGACCTCGGTGATGAAACCCTCACCACCGATGCTGTGACTGCCCTGCTTGGCCAGGGCAGCAAGGTGACGGTGGAGTTCTCCAGCAGCAAAGATTTTGTTTATCCGGGTGGTGTCGTCCCTGGCGGTATTACTCAGCGCTTATCCGCACGGGATTACATGGTCGCATTTCGCCTTCGGCCCGCTCAGGAACTACGCATCACGGGGAAAGGCACCTACCGTAAATTCAGTGACGATAACTTCTCCCGTCTTGCCGAAATCAATCTGCTTTACGGCATATCACCCTCCTGGCCCTGGGTGTGGGCTGGCGTGGGGGGGCAGCAACTCAGTTATAGCCAACAGGTTGCCAGTTACTGGTCGCCAAGTGAATTCAAAGCTATCGGCTTACGCTTTGAGAGCAGCTTCCCGCTCGGCACCCGTTTATCAGGAAGCGCAACCGCCAACCTCGACTGGCTGGACGAAGACGGCTCAGAGGGCAAGGGCTATTACCTGGCGGCTGGCCTTCAGTACCGCCTCTCAGGTCAGCTCTATGCGCGTCTTGAGCTGAACCAGACAAAGAGCCTCCAAAGAGCCTCCACCTGGACATCCGACAGTGCCTTATTATGGCTAAGTGGTCCGCTATTTTAACACCAGCAGATAGATCCGCCCTCGTGATGTCATGAAGTTGTTGGAGAGAAATTCCGCGTAGAGTCCTTCACCGAAAAAGAGATCCGCACGCCCCGGACCGGTAATGAAATTACCGGTATCCTGATCGATGAAAAAACGTCCCATGGTCAGATACTTCAGTCCTTTTGGGTTGGACTCCGGTGGTGTCACCTCCTCAGGCAACACGGGAAGAGGGGCAACCAGATAGGTAATAGCCCCTTTTACGGCATAATACACAGGATCGCTTGCAAGTGATCGGTTCGGCGTGAGGATGGCCCCGGTGCTGGCGATAGCCGGATCGTCACTGACCTTGAAAAAGACATAGCCCGGACAGCTTTCGAAAATCTCACGCACCTTATCCGGATGCCGCTCCAGATACATGCGTTGGTCCCAGCGAGAACGCTGATTCGAGCCGAGCATCTCATGTTCCACCATATAATCATACAAGTGGGTGAACTCGTGCCCGTTATCCCTGTGGTAATGCAAATATCGCGTGTATTGTCGCCCATTGTCATGAACCTGAACCCGGGCTCCGCCTTCGATCTGGATCACATAAAGGTCAAAACGATCAGCAGCATAGTAGATTTCGTAGCCTTTGCCATCGAGCTTGTGGGAAAAATCGATGTCGGCCCGACTCAAGCGGCGATCCCTGTCGCTCTCCGGAGTGCGATAGATAGGATAACGGTATTTTTCCGTACGCTGTACAGATACCTCGATGGTGGGGGTGTAATAACCGGTCAGCAGGGCTGAATCCACCAGATAAATCAAATACTGTTGACGGATTTTCGCGGCCAGGGTCGCATAACAGTGCGACGGTTCTGGCGCTGTTTTCAGGCAGGAGCTTGTCTCAGCGATAAGCCCGCTAAAATGCTCCAGTGACTTGCGGAGTTGCCAGGTATGAAAACGCTGATCTCCAATGCGCAGAGCCTCACGATTACTTTCACGGCGAAGAATGGAAAGCTGTCGTTGCACCGCCAATGAGAGTCCCTCGAGGCCAAGATCATCGGTGAAGCTTGGCAGTTCCTGGGGCGGAACAAGGGTTGCATCCAGCGGTAAACTCTGGGCGGAGTCGATAGTGCATCCTGCGAATAACACAACCAGAAACACCACGGCTCTAGAGGCGTGGGGGTGAGGCACGAAGCTCCTCCATTTGAGTGCATCATTAATAGACCAAGTATGGCACGATTTTGGAAATAGCCACCCTTCAAAAATGGTTAATTCCTGCGGCTGCCGTCTAGAATCCAAAGTATACCCCTGCACCAAGGTAACGGAGTTTCTCTTCGTAAAAGACCCCGCTATTGGCATGCCCGTCATACCACTCCAGCACTATCTGTAGGTGGTGTTGCCAAAGATACCGGCCACCAAAGGACAATCCGGCCTTTATACTCAGATCGGTATCATAGTCATACTCTTCCCAGGCCTTGCCGTCGATCCCGGCTATCCAGCTTGCCGTTCCTCCGAAGTAGCGGCGCGGACCATAGTATTCGGCCCCGAGGTGTACACCCCACGGCTCGATTTCCGGATGGTGATGGATGACATACTCTGCACCGCCATAGACGCGCCACTTAGCCTCTGAGTAGCTGGCAATTAGATCGATACTATCGATGCTGCTTTTGCGTCGTGCCCTGATTGCCGCATCAATCCGAGGGGTTTCCCCGAGATGAGCACTTTCATGAAATATCCTGGTTCGAAACGCCCAGTTTCCCCGACGCCAGCTCAGTGGCACCGCGAAAAGATAATCGGCATCGATCATATCGATCCCATCCCTGTCATCATCATCCAAATCAAAGCGCGCAATACCGCCACCTGCGATATCTACTTGCCAACCATCGGCTGCGCATCCGCCCATCAGGCGATAGAGCGGGAATGTTTCGCCAAAACCTACGACACCGATCCGCCAATCTCCATCTGTACGCTTAGCCTCACGATAGCCAAGAAAAAAACGAGGTTCCTTGGGATCGGCAAGCAGGGGCAGAAAAAGGTGCGTCTGTGGGAAAAAAAGATGTGGTCCTTTGATCCCTTTGTCCACAGCGGTTTCCAGAGAGGGGTGGCACTCTTCGTTCGCTGCCAGAGCGGGCAAGCCAACCGTGCAACACAAGCCAAGGTAACTCCAGATCAAACCACGAATACCCCGTCCAGCCACCCTTCCACTCCTTTGCCTAGTAGATATGCCAGGAAGTCTTTACTTAGGAGGGTAGTGTAGTTGCGCTGGCATGGCTTGGCTGGTTAGACAGAAATGCGCGACATCATTTTGCATAGTAGATCCGACAAGAGCGGGAAAGCTGCTGTTCCCATATCGATGAAATGGCCTGAATAAATGCTTTGTCGAGAATCGGTGATAAGTGCCCTGTTTCCTCTTTTGACGCCTGGCTTCAATTCGGGTTGGTCGTGTTGATATGGCTCGCCTCCAAAAACACGATTCTGATCGTGGAATTCGCGGCCCAGAAATATGCCGATGGCATGAAGGTGGCCGATGCAGCCATGGTGGCCGCCCGCTTGCGCTTTCGCCCATCGTCATGACTTCGCTTGCATTTGAGCAGGGTGTTGTCCCACTGACCTTCTTCAGCGTCGCCGGGGTGGCCGCACGCCAATCGATTGGTACGGAGGTGTTCGGTGGCATGCTGGCAGCCACCTTGATCGCTTCCCTGTTCGTGCCGCTGTTCTCCAAGTGGCTGGAGCGGGGCAAGCAGCCCCATCCGGGAGGGTGACGGGAAGCAGTAAGCACGCCTGTTTGTGCGGTTTTTTGGCAGAGTAGGCCCCCTGCCCGGTTTGTGCCAGCAGGGCCACATCCATCTCCCTGCCAATGTTTAAACCGCCCCTGCTCCGCCTTCGATTGTGTAGCGCATTGGTTGCGCTCACTTCAATCCGGAGTACCATCGGCTATGCTGCAGTTACACCCATCTGATAGCCTGAGTCCGATGTTCTTTACCGCACTGCCACGATCGCAGCAAAGGCCGGAGCGATCCGCCGGGCCCGTCTTGTCAGGCCTTCCAATCCTGCTGTTGGTGATCTTCGGTTTGCTGGTCAGCAACAGCCTGCATGCTGACGAAACCGCCATCAGTGAAAATCTGCAGTACTCTCTGCAAGAGGCATCGGAATGGCGGGATAGCACTTTGCAACATGAGCTCCTGCTGGGCTTTTACCAAGCTCGCCAGTTCAAGCCGATATGGGTTACCTCAGACGGTCCGCTCCCTCGCGCTGAAAAACTCCTCCGCACCCTCAAGGAAGCCGAACAGGAAGGCCTAGACAGCAGCGTTTATCCCGTCAGACTTCTCGAACTTCTCTGGCAAACCCAAAATCCTGCCGTCTTGGCGCGGCTAGAATTGAGACTCAGCAATGCCGCGCTGGAGTATGGTCGGGATCTGCAAATAGGTCGTTTCCCGCCCGAGCAAACCCATTCCCTCTGGCATATTCAACTGGCCGAATTTGACGGGGCGACACTACTGGAAACCCTGGCCAGCAGTAACAATGTCAGCCGTACCCTTGCAGCGCTGGCCCCGCCCCACACGGAATATCGGCGTCTGCGCGATGCCCTGAATTACTATCAACAGCTGGCCCTTCTCGGCGGCTGGCCAGTTATCCCTGAAGGGCCTATCCTGCACGTCGGCGACAAGCAACCGCAAGTCCCCCTGCTTCGCCAGCGTTTGTTCATTGAGGGGGACCTGGTGCTCGACATCCGGGAACAGGAACAAACGTTCGATGATCTCCTCAAGCTGGCGGTAGAGCGCTTTCAGGTCCGCCATGGACTGAAGGTCGATGGCGTGGTTGGAACTGCAACCCTTGACGCGTTGAATGTCCCCGTCGAGCAACGGATTGAACAGCTCAAGCTCAACATGGATCGCTGGCGTTGGCTCCCTCGGGATCTGGGCGGGCGTTATATTCTGGTGAATATTCCCGAATTTCAGCTTCGTGCGTATGAAGGAAACCGGTTGGCATTGGTGATGGATGTCATCGTTGGACGGAAGGATCGTCCGACCCCCGTTGTCAGCGGAAACCTCTCTAGTGTGGTCTTCAACCCTTACTGGACAGCGCCCCGCATCATCGTGGTCGAGGACCTGATCCCCAAACAGCTTCGCGATCCTTCGTTTATGAGCAATCGCAACATCCGGGTCTTTGACGGAGAGACGGAGATCGACCCACGCTCCGTCGACTGGAGCAAGATCACCCTCAATTATCTACCCTATGTGCTGCGCCAGGATCCCGGCCCAACCAATCCGATGGGACAGACCAAATTCCTGTTCAATAACAGTCTCGATATTTACCTGCACGACACCCCGGACAAGGGACTTTTTCGCAGAGAAACGCGCACTCTGAGTTCCGGCTGTATTCGCGTCTCCAAACCGCTTGAGCTAACTTCATTCATTCTGGCCGACAATGACAATGGCTGGGATGAGGCGGCCGTGCGAAAAGCGTTTGCCTCCAAAGATACCCAAACCGTGACCGTCGACACACCGCTTCCCGTGTACTTGCTCTATCTTACCGCCTGGGTCGGCAACGATAACCGAGCCCACTTTAGGAACGACATCTATCAGATTGACGAAATACCCCCTGCCTGCTCAGGGTCAAGGGAACTCACCGTCGAGTTCGTTGACTAATCCTTTGAGCGACAAAGTTTTTTTGGAGATAGAGCACCATGAGAAGCCCCTCCCGTCGACTTTTTTTGAAAACCGCTGGCGCAACGGGACTGGCCATCGCTTCGCCCTTGGCCAGTGCCAAGATCATGCAGCCTAACGCCACCGGGGAACGCAAACTCAAGCTGCGGAATCTGCATACTGGTGAAAAACTGACCGCAACGTTCTGGATCGAGGGCGAGTACATTAGTGAGGAACTGGCTGCCATCGATCACGTATTGCGCGATCATCGCTCAGGTGAAGCGATCCACATGGACCACGCCCTGCTCGACCAGGTCCACACCCTGCAGCAGCACCTGGAACACAAGGGCACCATTGAAATCATTTCCGGCTACCGCTCACCAACCACCAACGCAATGCTGGCCCGCAATTCCAGTGGCGTCGCCAAAAAGAGCTATCACATGCTGGGACAAGCCATCGATTTGCGCATGCCTGGCGTTGCATTGAAAGATCTCCGCAAGGCTGCCCTGAAAATGAAGGCCGGCGGAGTTGGCTACTATCCCAATTCCAATTTTGTGCATCTGGATACCGGGCGTCCGCGTTTCTGGTAATCGCACTCGGCAAACGGTTAATCCGAGCACCGATTCCAACCAAGTCACCCTGCACAGGGTGACTTGGTTTAACAAACACATCCTCTTGCCCTGCTTTTTCCACACCTCCCCAGCGTGATGGCGGTCTCATTTTGTGACATCGTCAACCGATATACTCAGTTACTCGCCCACAAAGAAAATCAATATCCACAAGGGGAAAACATGAAAATCATTATCACATCCGTCACACTGGCACTGGCCCTGTTGCTCAACGCCTGCGGTAAAGAGGCCGACACTCCTGCCACCGAAAGCCCGGCGGCCCCTGCAGCTGAGCAGGCCGCACCCGCACAGGAAATGAAGGATGGTACCGCCGCCGAAACCATGACGGAAGAAACCGCCACTGGGGATTCAGAGGGAACCGGTGAAGCAGCCGATGCGACAGCTGGAGACGCGACGACTGAAAGTGCGGCCGAGGAAACAGCCGACACCATGGAAGAGGCACAGACACAGCCTGAGGAAACAAGCGAGCAACCTGCTACTACCAAAGAGAGCAAGTAATCATCGGGCCATCCCTAGCATGGCTCATCAAGAAAGGCCGGCTTTTGCCGGCCTTTTTTATTCCCGCCTTTTCTCACTTCACAACACGACAGCATTAGCCTCAGCGTGGTGCGGTTTGCACTGCCGGGAATAGTCGTTATAGTTGCGTACTTTATTTCGCGCAGCATGACAGGCAATATCTTGGCTGCAGCTTTGCCTATAACAAACACCACTTACCCTAAAAGACATAAGAGGCCATGGATCTCCTCCTGATCATTCTGCTCCCAACGCTTGGCGCCTTGCTCCCTCCGCTGGCCATCCGCTTCGGACGAAGCGCCAGCGCCTGGACCGCTGCGGCCATCACCGCGGCAGCGTTACTGCTGGCTGTTGAGCCACTACTTGCCGTATTCAATGCCACCCCTGTTGAATACCACCTCTCCTGGCTGCCGCAGGTAGGTTTCGACCTTCAGCTGCGCATGGATGGGTTGGCCGCACTCTTTGTCATACTGATTCTCGGCATCGGCCTGCTGGTGATCCTCTATGCCCGCTATTACCTCGCCGAGAGCGATCCCATGGGCCGGTTCTACGGCATGCTGCTGTTATTTATGGGTGCCATGCTCGGCGTTGCTCTCTCCGATCATCTGCTGTTATTGCTGGTATTCTGGGAGCTGACCTCGCTCAGCTCATTTCTGCTGATCAGCTACTGGAATCACCGCACCGATGCACGCCGCGGCGCACGCATGGCCCTGACCATCACCGGCGCCGGTGGTCTGGCAATGCTGGCCGGCTTCCTGCTGCTGAGCCATATCGTCGGTAGCTACCAGATTTCCGTCATTCTCGATGCCGGCGATCTCATCCGTGCCCATCCCCTTTATGCACCGACACTGCTGCTGATCCTGATCGGCGCCTTCACCAAATCAGCACAGTTTCCGTTCCACTTCTGGTTGCCCCATGCCATGGCCGCCCCCACCCCGGTCAGCGCCTATCTGCACTCCGCCACCATGGTAAAAGCGGGTGTGTTTCTGCTGGCGCGGCTTTATCCTGCGCTGTCCGGCACTGAACTATGGTTCATTGTGGTGGGCGGTACCGGACTTGCCACCTTGTTATTCGCGGCCTACACCGCCCTGTTCAAGCACGATCTCAAAGGTCTACTGGCCTACTCCACCATCAGCCATCTGGGGCTGATCACCCTGCTATTTGGTATCGGCACCCCACTGGGGGCAGTGGCCGGTGTGTTCCATATCATTAACCATGCCACCTTCAAGGCGTCCCTGTTCATGGCTGCCGGCATCATCGATCATGAGACAGGCACCCGCGACATGCGCCTGATCAACGGCATGTGGAAATACATGCCGCACACCGCCACCCTGGCGATGGTCGCCGCCGGCGCCATGGCGGGTGTACCGCTGCTTAATGGCTTTCTGTCCAAGGAAATGTTCTTTGCCGAGACCCTTTACATCGTCGAACTCGGCTCCTTGAGTTGGTTGCTGGCAGCGGCCGCCACCCTTGCCGGCATCTTTGCCGTCGCCTATTCGGCTCGGTTCATTCACGATGTGTTCTTTAACGGCGAACCGGTTAACCTGCCCAAGTATCCACCTCATGAACCCCCGCGTTACATGAAAATCCCAGTGGAGATCCTGGTGGCACTGTGCCTGCTGGTCGGGGTGTTTCCGGCCTTCACGGTGGCACCGCTGCTGGCACTTGCGGCAGGCAGTGTGCTCAATGGCCCACTGCCCGAATACAGCCTGGCCATCTGGCACGGCTTCAGCCTCCCCTTCATGATGAGTCTGGTCGCCCTGGTCGGAGGCATTGCGCTCTATAGCCAGCGTCATCGCCTCTTCAGGCTACGCGATCGGCTTTTCCCGGTACCCGATGCACGCACCCTGTTCTGGCAGGCGATAGAGTGGCTGATAGACCAGGCCCAGGTGGTAACACGGGCGCTGGAAAACGGGTCGCTGCAGCGTTACTCCGCACTGCTGCTATTGGCGGCTTTCGCCGCCATCGCAGTCCCCCTCCTTGACAACAGGGGCACACTCTCCGGCCCGCTACCGATGACGCCACTGGATCCACTCACCGTACTCGGCGCCTTGGTGATGATAATCGCCGCCATTACTGTCGTCCTCTGGCAAAGACAGCGTCTTACCGCCGTCATTGCCCTCAGTGTGGTAGGGCTGGTGGTATCACTCACCTTTGTGCGCTACTCCGCTCCCGATTTGGCTCTGACCCAACTGTCGGTCGAAGTGGTCACCATCGTGCTTTTGCTGCTCGCCCTGTTTTTCCTGCCGCAACAAGGAATGGCCGAGTCCTCCCATGCTCGCCGCAGCCGTGACCTGCTATTGGCCCTCGGCATCGGCGGTGGTGTCGGACTCCTCACCTGGGGGATGCTGACACGGCCCTATGAAACCATTGCCGGTTACTATATGGAAAACAGCCTGCCCGGTGGCGGCGGCGCCAATGTAGTCAATGTGATCCTGGTAGACTTCCGCGGCTTTGACACCCTCGGCGAGATCACCGTGCTGGCCATTGCCGCCATCGCTATCTATACCCTGCTCGACAGGTTGCAGCTGCCCATGCCCACAACCGATCCGCAGGGCAGGGTATGGTCGCAGGAGCGACATCCGGTCATCCTCGCGCACATCACCCGCTTCCTGTTGCCGCTGGCCCTGCTGGTGTCAATCTTCCTGTTCCTGCGAGGTCATAACACCCCAGGGGGAGGATTCATTGCCGGTCTGGTAACGGCCATTGCACTTATCCTGCAATACATGGCCAGTGGCATCGACTGGACGCAGCAACGATGGCCGGTGCAACACCACCCGGTGATCGCCAGCGGTGTCTTTATCGCCAGCGCCACCGGTATCGGCAGCTGGTTCTTCGATCGCCCCTTTCTCACCTCGGCCTTTGGCCACTTCCATCTGCCGTTGGCAGGGGATTTTGAACTGGCTACCGCGATGCTGTTTGATCTGGGAGTCTATCTCACCGTGGTTGGCGTGGTGATGCTCATCCTCGCCAATCTGGGCAAGCTAACCAAACGCAGTACCCCTGATGGAGAACCTAACTAATGGAAACCCTGGCTGCCCTCACCATCGCCGTCCTTGTCACCTGCGGGGTCTACCTGGTCCTGCGTGCACGCACATTTCCCGTGGTGCTTGGACTCTCGCTACTCTCCTACGCGGTCAATCTGTTCCTGTTCTTTACCGGCCGCTTGGTGACTGGTGCCCCGCCGCTGGCCGGTGGCAGTGTCCCCACCGCCGACCCGATTCCGCAGGCACTGGTGTTAACCGCTATCGTGATCGGTTTTGGGATGACGGCTTTTGTCATGATCCTGGCGTTACGTGCCCGTGGTGAGCTGGGTAATGATCATGTCGATGGCAAGGGGGGGAATATATGAACCACTGGCTCATTGTCCCAATCCTGCTGCCCCTGTTGGCAGGCGTGTTCAACCTGCTTCTGGTCAACCGCAGGCCTCACCTGCAGCGCACCCTCTCCCTCGGCGCTACTGCCGCTCTCGCTGTGGTAGCCATGTATCTTGTGGCTATTGCCGATGCCGGTCACATCGAGGTCTATCAACTGGGCAACTGGCCCGCTCCCTTCGGCATCGTGCTAGTGCTGGATCGCCTTAGCGCGATGCTCATTCTTCTCACTGCCATCGTTGCCCTACTCACCCTGCTTTATGCCATCAACGGCGACGACCAGCGCGGCCGTGACTTCCATGTCTTGTTTCAACTCCAGCTTCTGGGCCTGAACGGTGCCTTCCTCACCGGTGATCTGTTCAATCTGTTTGTGTTTTTCGAGATCCTGCTGATCGCCTCCTATGGTCTGGCGCTCTATGGTTTCGGTGCGGTACGCACCCGGGCCAGCTTGCACTATGTGGTGCTGAACCTTATCGGTTCCGGCCTGTTCCTCATCGCTGTCGGTACCCTCTACGCCATCACCGGTACGCTGAACATGGCCGACCTGGCACTTAAGATCGCAGCCACGGACGCCGAAGAGATGGCCCTGTTGCGCACCAGCGCCCTGTTGTTGCTGGTGGTGTTTGGACTCAAGGCGGCCATACTCCCACTGCATCTGTGGCTGCCGGCGCTCTATAGCAATGCGGCTGCGCCCGTGGCCGCGCTGTTTGCCATAATGACCAAGGTCGGGGTATACGCCATCCTGCGCACCTATACGCTGATCTTTCCTGCCGAAGGCAGCGTCCCCGATGTGGCGAGCGACTTGCTGCTGCCGCTCGCCCTGCTCACGGTGGCCATCGGTGCTATCGGTGTCTTGGGCAGCCAGCGGCTGCGTGAGATGATTGCCTATCTGGTGGTGGTCTCGGTAGGAACCCTGCTGGCGGGTATCGGCCAGTTCAATGTCGGTGGTATCACCGCCGCGCTCTATTACCTGCCCCATACCACCCTGGTCACGGCCGGCCTGTTCCTGCTGGCCGATCTCATCGCTCGCCAGCGCGGGAGCACAGACGACCACTTTACCCCTGGCCCGCCCCTGCTCCAGCCAACGACCCTGGGGGTCCTGTTTTTCCTCGCCGCGGTTGCCGCTGCCGGTATGCCACCACTCTCCGGTTTCCTCGGCAAGCTGCTGCTGCTGAAATCGGTCCAACCGCAACACGCCATCTGGCTCTGGAGCATCGTGCTGTCCGGCAGTCTGGTCGCCCTCATCGCGCTGAGCCGCGCCGGTAGCCGGCTGTTCTGGAAGACGGAAGGCGAACAGGCCACCACAATGCAGGCAGACTTTTTCCGTCTCGCTCCCGCGGCGACCCTGCTGGCCATGAGTGTCGCCATGATGGTGTTGGCCGGGCCGCTGACCCGTTTTGCCGAAGCGACCGCTACCCAGCTGCTAATGCCGCAGCAGTATCTCGATGCGGTGCTCTCTTCGGAGGAAACCTCATGAACCGCTGGTTGCCCCACCCTTTGCTCAGCCTGTTCCTGTGGCTCGTCTGGCTGCTACTGGTCAATAGCGTGGCACCGGGCCAACTTCTGCTCGGTGCGGTATTGGCTGCGGGCCTGCCGCTGTTGACCGGCCGTTTCTGGCCCGATCATCCGCCCCTGCACAACCCGTGGAAAATGCTGCGCTACATTGCTGTTCTGCTATGGGATATCGTGTTGGCCAATCTGGCAGTGGCAAGGCGTATTCTCGGCCCAACCCACCAGCTGCGCCCGGCCTTTATCCAGCTGCCACTGGATTTGCATAATGATTTCGCTATCAGTGTGCTGGCCAGCACCATCTCACTGACACCGGGAACGGTCTCTTCCGACCTTAGCCCAGATCGCCAGTTCCTGCTGATCCATGCCCTCGATGTGGAGGATGAGGCCAGCCTCGTTGCCCAAATCAAACAGCGCTATGAACAACCGCTGAAGGAGATTTTCGAATGCTGAGCATCGCCCTCGCCATCGCCTTCGCCTGCATTGCTGCCGCCCTGTTACTTAACTTCTGGCGCCTTCTACGCGGTCCGGAGCTGCCCGATCGCATCCTCGCGCTTGATACCATGTATATCAATACGATTGCGCTGCTGGTGCTGTTCGGCATTTACCTCGATCTCAGCACCTTCTTCGAGGCGGCCCTGCTTATTGCCATGATGGGTTTTGTCGGCACTGTGGCGCTGTGCAAATATCTGCTGCGCGGCGATATCATCGAATAGGAAACAGAAACATGCTGGAAATCCTTATCTCCCTGTTCCTGGTGATTGGCGCTGTGTTTGCCCTCATCGGCTCAATTGGCCTGGCACGTCTGCCGGACCTTTTCATGCGGCTACACGGTCCCACCAAGGCCACGACACTCGGTGTCGGCGGTATCCTGATCGCTTCGGTATTGCACTTCAGCCATCGCGGCGAGGGCCTCAGTCTGCACGAACTCTTGATTACTGTGTTCCTGTTTATTACCGCACCGATCAGTGCCTACCTGATCGCGCGCGCCATGTTGCATCTGAAGGGCAAAAGTCTGAAGGAGAATCCAGGCATCAAGACCGGGGACAAAGGAAACCTCCAGAACTAAAGGCTGGATAATGATTTCCGCAAGGAAAGAGGATGTCCACGCTTTTTCATCTTAAGCGCGGGCTACTACACGCACAGCCTAAGGATTCCCGGCGGTATGGAACCGCCGGGAGGTGATCAGGCCTTTCCCTTCTTTTTACTCCGCGCCAACCGTGAATGCAGGCGCCGCGCCAACTCACCGAATAGCTCAGTCTGTGTCGGATGGGGATGGATGGCATTGCCCACCTGTTCCAGGGTCATCTCACCACTAACCATCAATACCGCCTCGCCGATGAGGGTGTCGGTATGATCGGCCAGCAGGTGTACGCCGATGATCTTTTGTGTCGTTTTGTCTGCAACGATCTTGATCAGGCCGTGGGTCTCGCCGGTGATCATCGCCTTGGCATCGATACTCATCGGCACCTTGACCTCGGCAGCCTCGATGCCGCGCGCCTTGGCCTGCTCCATGGAGAGCCCCACAAAACCGGCCTCGGGACGGGTGAAGATCACGCCTGAATCCTTGCTCTCGTCGTAGGCGAGCGATTCACCGAGGATGGTTGCGGCCGCGACCCGCCCTTGCTGCCCGGCGGTGTGGGCGAGCATGTAACCGCCGATCACATCACCGACCGCGAAGATATGCGGCACTGAGGTACGGCAGTGCCGATCCGCCTTGATTACCCCGTTCTCCACCGCCACGCCGGCCTTCTCCAGCTGCAGCGGTTCGAGCACCGGGCGCTTGCCGGTAGCCATCAGCACATAGTCACAGGCGAAGCGGTGCTCGCCTTCGCCATCCTCGTAGACCAGCACCATATCCCCGGCGCTGCCTTCGATGGCCTTGGTCGCCGCGTTGGTCCTGATGGTGAGGTTGGGATCGTTCTCCAGCACCGCGATCAGGGTTTTTGCGATCTCCGGTTCCACCTCGGCCAGCACCCGGTCATGGCGCTCCAGCAGGAGCACCTCGGTGCCGAAGTCCTGGAAAATCTGCGCCATCTCCATGCCGATGGCACCGCCACCGACAATGCCGAGTCGCTGGGGCACGGTCTGGAGGTTCCAGACAGTGTCGGAAGTGAGCACACCACCGCTCTCCAGGCCTTCGCGCGCCCCCAGAATGGGTGGCACGAACGGCGGAGCTCCGGTGGCGATGACGGCGCAACCGAAGGTGATATGTTCGCCCTGTGAACCGTCACCCAATGGTGCACGTGCATGGGGTTCGCTTGAATTGCCCGAGGTATCGACGAACAGGCGGTGCTCGCTTTCGAAGAGGGCAAACCCCTGAATCACCTTGATCCGCACTCCCTTGTCGGTATTGAGCGCCATCTTGCCGCGCTCTTCCAGCACGTTACGACGATGAGCTTCGAGCTTTTCCCACTCGATCTTCGGCTGGTTAGTGCCTGTGATACCGAGCAATTCGTCATGAGCGCGGTCACGGATACGGTCGGCCGCAGCACGCCAAGCCTTAGAGGGTATACAACCGCGCCACAGACACTCTCCACCAGGTAATGGCGCATCGTTGATCATCGCCACCTTGAGACCATGACCGGCGAGATCCCGGGCACAGTCCTCACCACCGGGACCGCCGCCGATAACAACCACATCGTAATCCCACTCCCCCTCCGGGATGGCCGGGCCGAGCGGTCCCATCCAGCTCTCGGGCTGCTCGATCATCCCCTTGAGGGTATTGAGATAGGCCGCCACCTCGGCACCATTGGCCACGCGGTGGTCGGCAGTGACGGTAAGTGGCATCCCCTGCTCGGTAGCCGCCGCAATGGCCAGAATGGCTGCGGTACCAGGGGTAGGGATAGCATCGAAATAACTGACCCCGTACATCCCCATATTGGAGACCATAAAGGTGGGGTTGGCGTATTCCTCGGGAGCGAGGCGGCGCTTGCGTGCGCGCTCCACCAGTCCCTTCCAGCTTTCATTCAGCTCTTCCAGCGGACGGCTTTCGCAACCGCGCAGCACCGGTACCACCAGACCGCCGCCCTCGGCGGTCACCGCCATGCCGATATCCACATTGTCGCGCTCGACCAGCTTGTCCACCGGCTGGTAGGCCCAATTGATCGACGGGTGCTGTTTAATCGCCTCTGCGCAGGCCTTGGCGATGGCCACGGTGACTGAAACACCTTTCTTCTTTGCCGCCTTGATCAGGGCACCGGGCTGGGCATTGATCGAGACATGGAAGGTAGGCATGGTGAGCGAAGCCGTCATGGAGGCAGAAACCGCCTTCTCCATCGCATTCATCGGCCTGCCATGTCCCGGCACCTGGATCTGCGGCAGGATATGGGCAGGTACCTGCTCAGCCACCTCAGTGGGACGGGCCACCGGCTGGGCCTTGCGCACGTCCTCGGCGGTGATCTCGCCGTTCGGGCCGCTGCCGTGCAGGTTGTTCAGATTGACATTGAGCGAGGCCGCTAGCTTACGCGCATAGGGAGTGGCCTGCTTGTTGGCAGGACGTGGTGCGGGGGTGACCGACTTTTCACTGACAGCCATCGCCGGAGCGGTGGCCGCCACTGGTGCAGTTGCAACTGGAGCGGGGGCCTCCTTCTTCGCTGTCGCCCCCTTACTGACCACCGCACCTTCGCGCACCACCTGGTCCTCGCTGTCGACCAGGAACGCCATGGCCTCACCCACCGGCACCACCGAATCAACCTCGGCCAGGGGTCCCGAAAGGTAGCCCTCACGGAAGACCTCCACATCCATGATCGCCTTGTCAGTCTCGACCGTGGCCACGATATCGCCGCGGTCGATCCTGTCACCCAGCTGCTTCTCCCAGCTGACCACCACCCCTTCGGTCATGGTATCGGACAGTTGCGGCATCTTGATGACAAAGCTCGCCCCTGCAGGTGCCGCGGGCGCTTGAGATTCCTTCTCTTCAACACCAGCCGTGTCAGCAACTTCACCACCCTGAACCTCTTCAGCGCTCTCCACCAGCCAGGCAATCGCTTCACCTACGGGTACGGTACTGTCTACCGGGGCAATAGGGCCAGAGAGGTAACCCTCACGGAAGACCTCCACATCCATGATGGCCTTGTCAGTTTCGATTGTTGCGACGATATCGCCGCGCTCAATCCTGTCGCCGATATTTTTCTCCCAGCTCACCACCACACCCTCGGTCATGGTGTCGGAAAGCTGGGGCATTTTAATTACGTAGGATTCTGCCATGACTTGTCACTTGTTTTCTGAATCGTCTATTCACCAAGGATACAAAGGGATGCAAGCACCAATCATCAGACATGTTTATCGCTTCGCGTCGTTTCGCAACCCTTGGCGGTGATAATTTTATTTTCCTAACAATTTCAGCACGGCGCTAACCACATCCTTGGCATTAGGGATGGAAGCTTTTTCCAGACCGTGGTTGTAAGGGACAGGCACATTGCGGGCCGAAACACGTACCGGCGGCGCATCCAGCTCGAAGAAGCACTCTTCGTTGATGATCGCCATGACCTCTGCACCGACACCCACCGGCGCCTCGGCCTCCTCGACAATGACCGCACGGTGGGTCTTGCTGACGGAGGCCTTAATCCCTGCGCGGTCGAGCGGGGCCAGCGCATAGAGGTCAATAACTTCCGCATTGATGCCGTGCTTGGCCAGCTCTTCGGCGGCCTGCAGACACCAGTGGACCGAGATATTGTAACCGAACAGGGTGACATCCTTGCCCTGGCGCGTCACCTCGGACCCCTCCAGGGGATGGAAATACTCCTCATCCGGTACCTCCCCCTTTATGTTGTACATCAACTCGTGTTCGTTGATGAATACGGGGTCATTACAGCGTACCGCGGATTTGAGCAGGCCATAGGCCTGACGCGGATTGGAAGGGGTAACCACACGCAGGCCGGCGATCCCCATAAAGACCTTCTCCATGCGTGCCGAGTGTTGCGCACCAAGCTGGTGGGCGCAACCGCCGGGGGAACGGAACACCACAGGCGCCTCGAGTTGGCCACCGGACATGTAGCGCACCTTGGCCGCGGAGTTAAACATTTGATCCATCGCCAGCCAGGCGAAGTTGACTGACATGATCTCGATAATCGGACGCACACCGAGGAAGGAAGCACCGATCCCCAAACCGGTGTAGCCGCCCTCAGAAATCGGGGTGTCGATGACCCGCTCAGGGCCATATTTATCATAGAGCCCGGAGGTCGCCTTATAAGTGCCACCGGCAACACCGATATCCTCGCCCATGCAGATCACCAGGGGATCGCGGGCCATCTCCTCGTCGTGGGCGCGGCGAATCGCTTCCCAATACATCAGCTCAGCCATTACTGCGCTCCTCCTTTCACCCACGGGTCACTCTCTGCCAACACATATTTCTCGACTTCGGCGGGATTGGGCTCGGGAGACTCCTCGCAATACCG
>JBFEWO010000194.1:0-3610 GCA_041546305.1 Thiohalomonadaceae bacterium
GCCCCGGCATCTCTTCCGGATTGTAGAGTGTGGTGAATTCGACAAATTTGGCCCTGGAGGTGGGCTTGAAACGTTTGATGAGATCGGCGAGCGGAAATCCCACCCAGGGGATCACCATCGACCAGGCCTCGACACAGCGCAACCGGTAGATCCGCTCTCCCAGGGTGTGGGGCTTGAGGATGTCCTCGAGGGCGAAGCGGCCGGTAACCTCCGCCTCGCCGGCGATCTCCACCGACCAGGGATGGGTGGTGAGCATGTGTGCCTTGCGCACCGGGTCGTCCTTGAAGATGCCGAACTCGTAGAAATTGTTGTAGGTGGTGATGTCCTCGTAGCTGTTGAGCTTCTCGCCCGCGCCGAAAGGAGTCTTTTTCAGATCGGGATAGGGTTTGAGCGACACCGGCTTGGCCAGGGCGTTCATCGCCGGCAGCAGCATGCCGCCGGCGGTAAGGGCGGCGGTGCCCATCGCGGCCATGCCGAGGAAGCGGCGGCGCTCACGGTAGACGCTCTCGTCCGTGATCTCGGAGGGCTGGATGGTGTTGGCTTTCTTGATCAGCATGTCATTACCTTAGCTTGCTAATGGAGAGGGCATGCAGCGCTGGCGGACCCAGTAATCGATACTGGCATATTTACCGGCGCCGATGAAGAACAGGGTCAGCAGCATGACGAAATAGGTGGCGGCGAACTCGATGCCGTTGTTCAGCACCACATAGTTGCCGTGTTCGGTAAGCCAGTCGTAATGGCCGTATTCGCGCAGGATCTCCCGGGCCCTGTCCAGGCGCTCGACCGCTGCGATGGTTCGTTCGTTGGCAAACAGGGATGCGGGGCCCTCGGCAATGGCAAGCCAGCCGTTTTGCCAGTGCACGGTCACAGCAGCCACCGCCATGGTGATCATCAGTGGCAGGGCGACATAGCGCACCGCCAGGCCGGCGAGCAGCAGCACTGCCCCCAGGGTTTCGGTCAGTGCGGCTAGCCAGGCCAGCAACGCCGGGAAGGGCAGACCCAGTCCCCAGTCGGTATTGGCAAACCACTCGATAGTGCCATCCATGTTCATCAGTTTATTGCTGCCGGCCATCCAGAACACCGGCACCAGATACAGGCGCAGCGCCAGCGGGCCCAGGAAATCGATGGTCCTGCTCTTGTCGAGCGTGTGATGTAATCGCTGCAGAAACATATCGCTGTTCTCTCCTTGCAGAGGGGCTCAGACGCCTTCACGCCGGGTACCGAGGATGACATCGTGCTGCCTGAATTCCTCGAGGACCTGCAACCCGGCCTCGACCATGGTCGCAGGATTGGGGTGCCGGATATCTGCAGCCAGTTCCCGCAGCAGCTGTTCGCTGCTCTTTTCAGCGTGTTCCTGCAGGCGCTGCAACAGTTGTGAGGTAACCGGGTTGAGTTCGAGAAAACCGACCTCGTCATGGCGATTGCGGTAGACCACGAGGTGGGTTTCGGTTTCAGGTGCGTGTTCGGGGATAAAGTCCGGTCCGATGTGGTGCACCGGGAAGCGGTAACAGCAGTGCCAGAGAAGCGGGGAGAGTTCAGGGATGCCCTGCAACAGATCGCCATCGGGATCGATAGCACGCTCTTCGATCTGCGTGTCGCTGGTGGCGAGCGCCAGTTCCGCCCACTCGTAGTGGGCCAGTTCGAGCAGAAAGGGAAAGTTGTCTGCGCGGGTTTGACGAACCTGCTCCAGGTACAGCAGGAATTCGCCCGGCATGCGGGGGAAATAGGGCGTGGTGGCGCGGTGGTGCAGGAAAAAGTCGCGCACCAGTCCATGCCAGTAATCATCGCTACTGATACGGCGCAGTACCGGAAATGCGCTGGCGAGAAAGTCCTCGACGTTGTTGTAAATCAACTCCCGATATACCGCCATCCGCTCTGCAGCCACATCAGCAGGGGCTGCGACATTCTCCGGGTCACGCAGGTGGGCAGTAAATTCATATTGCCGCTGCATAAAGCGGGGCAGTTCAGGCAAGGCAGGCGCGCTGTGCATGGTGTTGACTCCAGGTTCTCTGGAAGGCGGCAATGGTGTCGACCTCATCCAGCAGTTCGGGCAGGGGCGGCAGGTTGAAGTCCCGCTCCAGCAGGGTTGGAAGCACGCCGTAGCGGGCGTAGGTGGCTTCGAGCAGTTGCCAGACCGGATCGCGTATCGCTGCGCCGTGGGTGTCGATGATCAGATCCTCGCCCTCCACATAGTGGCCGGCGATGTGCAGGTAGGCGATACGTTCACCCGGCAGGCGTTGCAGAAACGCTTCAGCGTCATAGCCGTGGTTGATGCTGTTGACGTAGACATTGTTGACATCCAGCAACAGGTCGCAGTCGGCTTCATCGAGTACTGCGTTGATAAAGTCGATCTCCGTCATTTCCTGCCCGGGGGCGGCGTAGTAGGAGACGTTTTCGATAGCGATGCGCTGACCGAGGATTTCCTGGGTGCGGCGGATGCGCGATGCAACATGACGTACCGCCTCTTCGGTAAAGGGGACCGGCATCAGGTCGTAGAGTTGGCCATCATCACTGCAATAGCTGAGGTGCTCGCTGTAGTGATGAATGCCGTGCTGGCGTATGAAACTCTTGAGCTGCAACAGGAAGTCCTCGTCCAGAGGAGCCGGCCCGCCCAGATTCAGGGTCAAGCCATGCAGTACGAACGGATAGCGTTCGGTAAAGGAGCGAAACTGCTTGCCGAGTGTGCCGCCGAGCCCCATCCAGTTCTCCGGCGCCACTTCCATGAAATCCACAGTGGACGGCGGCTGCTCTGCAAGCGGACCCAACAGGGGCCGCCGCAGACCGAGGCCGGCGCCATGGAGTGCAATGCGTTGCTGTTCCATGGTGCTTTTCCCTCTACTTAGCGGTTACCGCCGCATTTGGCTTCACCGCATTTGGCTTCCTTGATGGGCTTGGGCTGTGCTGCCTTTTTCGCACCGCACTCACCTTCCTTGACGCTCTTTGCACCGCACTCGCCTTCCTTCGCCATCTTTGCAGCGGCCTTCTCCGCACCGCACTTGGCTTCGCTTGCACTCTTGCTAGCCCCGCACTGGCCCTCGCTGCCCTTGCTGCTGGCAACCATGTAGCCGCTGGAGAGGGCCGTGACGGCGAATGGATTGATGTCGGCGTGTACCACCGGGCTGGCGGCAAGACCGCTGGCAAGGGTGGCACCGAGAGCCAGGGAAAAGGGGAAGCCATTCAGATTCTTGTTCATACTTTTGTCCTCTTGCTGTGGTTAGAGACAGTTTCGACAGGTCTTTATGTCTGGACTGTCTTTGTATCGGAAGCCGATGGAGTGAACCATTCCGCTTGAGGACAAGAATGACAGCAGGCTTTCACATGAGCCTCACGGTTTTCTCACTTTTTTATCACAGGAATCCTGGAGGAGAGAATTTGCCTCCGGCTAACGAGTTGCATATCCAAACTCACCGCGCCACTCCCCGTCCCTGTAATCGATTTCAAGCCAGTGGGGGATATAGCGTTCGGCATGATTAATTGGAAAATCGGTCAGCGGTGGCTCGTCACCCTCATAGTCAGTACCGCACTGTCGTGTCATGACTGGGCGAAAAGAGAGTGATAGGTGGTCATTGATCGGTATGCCGTTGCGGATTTCAGACTCGTAAAATCATAC
>JBFEWO010000160.1:0-6026 GCA_041546305.1 Thiohalomonadaceae bacterium
ATCACAAAATCCTTAGTGGAAGGATTCGCCTCAAAATCTGCTCTGCTTACGCCAAAGCAATAGCATAACAAACCATTCTCGGCTTGTTCTTTTGCTCCGATATGAGTACGCAACTGTGTCTTGTAAATAATGGAGTCATCATTACCGAAATAAGCAACATCACATGTCGGATCATCACAGAAATAGTAATGACTAGCAGTTCTTTCCCATCGCCATGGTTCTTTAAGGTGATGAAAAATGGTGCGTACCGAAACTTCCATGCATTCCTTCGAGTTAACAGGACAAATGTGCGTAGTTGGTTTTCTGCTTTTGCAGCTTGATGATGAACAGCAGGAAGTCATAAGTTATCCTCATATGCACTAGCATAGGAACACGATTACATTGTAGATAAGAATGAAGAATGGCTTTTACAGAATGCGCGATGTATAGCTGCCATCGTAGCCTGCTTGATTGATGTCCTCTACTAGCCGACATCAGCAGAAGTCATTCCACCCTCCACACAGACACTCGCCGGTGACTCCTCAGCGACCGTAGCGGACTTTAGGTATTAGCCTGGAAATCTTCCGCAGATCACCCAAGAGCAGACATTCAACGATTAGCTCAGCCGACGAAAACCGCAAAGCGGTTTTTGGTCGGATGCAGCGCTGTGTTTTATTTTAGTTAGTAATGCGCACTATACCCCAAAGATATTAAGTTATTAACTATTTTGCTAGACGCACCTGGAAAACCAGTGAGAACAGGGAAACTGATATACTCTAGCTCAATAGATCCATTCCATATTTCAGCACCCCAGCTATAACCAACCGTAAAGCCATCCGTATCTCCAGAAATTGTATTTCCATATACTGTTCTCTCAAAGTTTACTTCCGAATATCCTAGCTTTACTTTAGAATATATTTTTCCTTTGCTTTTAAGTGCCCCAAAAATAGCAACCGAATCAGAAGATAACGTATTTCTCGGCCGAAATTCATGTTCTTCAATAGTAAATATGTATTTTCCTTCTAATGAATACGCTTCATTGAACTCCCAAGCCAGCAATAATCCCGCGCTGCCTATATTTGCTTCTGCAGATGAAAGAACCCCATATTGAATTCCAACGTAAGAATCGTGAGCGCCACAAGAATATGAATACCCTAGCATTACCATAAAAACCATATTTAGATACTTCTTATTTCCCATAATACACTCCAAACAAAAATAAAAAACATTACGCCGGGAATTTAAGGGGGCAGGGGAATTTAAGGGTCAGTACCCTTATCATTCATTGCGACATCATAAATAAGGGTACTGACCCCTTATCTTTTTCTTCTCATGATTTTTGAATCTAACAGTTATATTAACGAGACCTCATGTCTCGTTATACATTTTTAGGTGTTGCTTGAGCATAGATCTGTCCATATTGATTTGTAGTGCTCTAATTTCGATTTAGATAATTTGTCAGGCAAGCGACCAATTTCTGATACAGCTAACAAGCAAGCAGCAATATTGGAAACAGCCTCATCTTTTGTGATGCTTGACTCAACAGGGATAAAGAAACCGAACGTTTTTTCTTTGCCATAATATTTGTACTCAGCTTCAGAGCTTCTGCTTGCATATACGGTGAAGCTATTTACTAGTTTTCGTACTTCAGATGGCAAGATTTGAAAAATATGCGTCACATCCTCACGATTAATGATGTCGCCTCGTTGTATGACAATCTTCATGTATCAAAACACCTAACGGCTAAGCTGTGGGGCGTAAGCCGCAACGCGGCGCAGCGTCCCAACGAGCGCATTGTTATGCGACATGCATGGAGTAAATGTCACTAAGATACTCATTCAATTACGACCCCAACAACCATGACCACAATCAATAGGAAAGCGCTTCCAATAAAAATTGAATAAAGTGATTTCCCTAACTTATTCAAAGATCTCCATGGTGGGATTGTTTCCTGTGGCAGTAATTTCCCTGCAGTTTTAGACCAAGTAATCCATTCTTTAGGAAGCAGGAACCATATTAGCGCCCATGACATTAGAGAAACACCAGATAACACGTATATCAATATCCATATGGTTGCTAAAGACTGCAATACTATGGACCCTGTTATTCAATAATGATTACGCATAACAGTTTCTATACGGACACCTTAGGTGTCCGTATATCAATGTAACGAGATCCTAATGTGTTGATATAACTGATTGTTTTAGATGACATTACAAAGATCCCTGTCTCATTATCAATATAAGCAAATCGGGACCCCGATTTACTATCGACCCAGTATAACCCTTATAGCTACTGGGTAAATAGGTGGATGCCTGGACAGGTTAGGACCGTTATGGGTCTGAAAGCGGAATTTGAGGCTATTGATCTTGATGTCCGCTACTGGCCGTTTCCTGACACCTAGTGCACTGTGATTGTGTTGCGGAGGCTACAACTGTTCAGGACCTGCGCTTCACCCTCGAGGTCGCCTCGGCACTCCACGGATCATCCGGCCAGGGGTGCTTGGGGTAACGCCCCTTGAGCTCCTTTTTCACCTCGGCATAGGTGTTGTTCCAGAAGCTCTTGAGATCCTGGGTGACCTGGATCGGCCGCTGCGCCGGCGACAAAAGATGAAGCATCACCGCCACCTTGCCATCGGCCACGGTCGGGGTGTCGGCCAGTCCGAACAACTCCTGCAGTTTGACCGCCAGTACCGGCGGCGCCCCATCCGCTGTGTAGGTAATTTTTTTGCGTGAGCCGCTCGGCACCTGAAGGTGGGTGGGGGCGGTCTGTTCCAGCCGTTGCTGTTTGTCCCAGTCGAGCGCATTTCTGAGAATCTCGGCCAGGTTCAGTTTCGCCAGATGCTCGCGTCGACTGATGCCATTGAGGTAAGGGGCAAGCCAATCCCCCAGATGATCCAAAAGGTGTTGTTCGGAGAGATCCGGCCACGACTCCCCCGGCAACCATTGGCGCAGGGAGAGGAGACGGGCCTGCAGCTGGCGCGCCTCCTCATTCCAGGGCAGGCATTCCAAGCCCATGGCACGTATCCCCTCCAGCATGGCGGCCACAACGGTCTCCGGCGAGGGTTGTGGCAAGGGACGATGGTCCAGCACGAGGGCACCGAGTCGGCGCTCCTCGCGAACGATCACCGATTCGCTCACCCGTTCCCATCCGACCACCGCCTGCCAGGCTATCCGCCCAGTCATCACCTCTTCCATCGATGACAGATTGAGTGGGGAGGCGAGAAAGATACGGCTCTCATCGCCACGACCGTCGAGGCTGGCGGCGACGATCAGATCCGCTGCACCAGCGCACTCGGTCAACAACTTCGCCCCGCGGCCATTGCTGAGTCGGTAGCGCCCCACGCCTGCCTTGCGGCGTTGGGCAATGCGATCCGGGTAAGCCAGTGCCAGTAGCAGCCCGACCTCCTGCTCGTCGATCGAGGAGTCATCGGCCTGCAGTTTGAGCAGGTGACGCCACTGGCGCGAGGCCCGTTCCGCCGCGGCACAGGCCACCGGATCGGCTCCATAGGCACGGGCTCCCCGGTTGCCCTCGCGGCGATGGGCATGCAGGGCCTCGAGGCGCAGGCCAAAATCGCACCGTCTCTCTCCCCCGAGCTGGCGCAACGGGTCGCGTTCCGATAACAGCGCGGCCACATCGCACGCCAGTGCCGCCGTTCCGCGAGAGCGGGCCTGCACCAGCATGTGGGCCAGGCGCGGGTGCAGCGGTAAAGCGGCCATCTCCTGGCCCAGGGGAGTGATGCGGCCGCTGTCGTCGAGCGCCTGCAGTTGCTGCAACAGATCGCGCGCCTGCGCCAGCGCCGCGGGTGGCGGCGGGTCGAGCCAGGTCAGTGTTGAGGCATCGCCGACACCCCAGTTGGCCAGCTCCAGTGCCAGCGGCATCAGATCCGCCTCCAGGATCTCCGGCGCGTTGTAGGGAACCAGTCCCCTTTGCGTCCCCTCGCCCCACAGGCGGTAACAGACACCCGATCCGAGGCGTCCGGCGCGGCCGGCGCGCTGCTCGGCGGAGGCGCGGGAGACACGCACCGTTTCCAGCCGGGTGAGGCCGCTGCGGGGATCGAAACGGGGCACCCGCTGCCAGCCGCTGTCGATGACCGTGGTAACCCCCTCTATGGTGAGACTGGTTTCGGCAATCGGCGTGGCAAGGACCACTTTTCGCTGGCCGGCACTGCTCGGCAGTATCGCCTGTTGTTGCTGCTCGAACGGCAGATCGCCATAGAGGGGACAGAGCTCAAAGGACAGCGGTTCCCCTCGCTGGCACAGCCGAGCCTCGGTACAACGTATTTCTGCGGCACCCGGCAGAAAGACCAGGAGATCCCCCGCGGTCTCGCCCAGTGCGCGCTGCACGGCACTAGCCACCACCTCATCGAACGCGCCTTCCGGATCACGCGGCAGGTAGTGGGTATCGATCGGATAGCTACGCCCCTCACTCCGCACCACCGGAGCATTGAGCAGCGCGGCCACTCGGTCTCCATCGAGGGTGGCGGACATCACCAGCAGCTTGAGGTCTTCACGCAACCCCCGCTGCGCATCGAGACAGAGCGCTAGGGCCAGATCGCTGTGCAGGTTGCGCTCGTGGAATTCATCGAAGATCACTAGCCCGACGCCGGTGAGTTCAGGATCCTGTTGCAGGCGCCGGGTCAGGATCCCCTCGGTCACCACTTCGATGCGGGTGTCGGCGGATACCCGATTATCAAAGCGCACCCGATAACCGACCTGCCGCCCTAACACCTCGCCCAGTTGCTGTGCCATAAAACCTGCCGCGCCCCGCGCGGCCAGGCGACGCGGCTCGAGCACGAGGATCGACTTACCCTCCAGCCAGGGTTGGTTCAGCAGCTCCAGCGGGACGCGCGTGGTTTTACCCGCACCGGGCGGAGCCTCAAGCACTACCGCTTGATAACTGCTCAGGGCGGCCAGCAGTTCAGGAAGGACAGCGTCGACAGGAAGCGATTTCATGGAGGGAGAGTTTACTGCAGCAGACCGCTCGATTGTCATGCAATCCTTGCTGCTTTTTTGCAGATCAGCCGGTCACCAGCTCACTCATGGTAACCGAAGCCAGCTGAGGACAACAGCGGAGCCTGGATTAGGAAAGTGGGAAGCCCGGAATGAACAAGGCCGGGAAACAGTCCCGGCCTTGGTGTTGGCTAGAAATCATCGGAACGATAATGCCGATAGTTCTCAGGCAACTTGAAGAGCTTTACATCGACCTCGTAGGCGAACTGGTAATCCATCAGCATCTGCCCCCGGCCTGCCTCGTCCCACTCCTGGATCGGCAAGCCGAACTGAAGTAGCCAGCCGGGATGGAAGGTGTGCAGCGCCAGGTCACAGGGCTCCTGCATGTCAGCCGGAATGGAGGGCAGGGCTCGGGCGTGCTCGCCTGCCAGCACCTGGCGAAAATCGCGCAGACTCTTCACCACGTCCGCCATCAGGCCGGGGACCGCGACCACGTTGTAGCAGAGGATGTCGTTCACATACAGCGAGTGCTGCTGTGGTGTTTTACCGTCAATCTTTGGTGCCTTGCCGACTTCACCTTGCTCACTGCGCTTTTCCAGGGCTACCGGCGGCTTGAGCGAGATCTCCCGCGCAGGAATTTCGAACACGGTTTGATCGTTATGCGTGACACTGCTTATGAGACGGCTTTGACGATCGAAGAGGACGTAATCGCCCTCGTCGACACCATCATCCATCCGCATGTAGCGGTCAGTGACCAAAATGCGTGAGGGGTAAGGATCGATGCCCGGTTCGTGGGCCTGGTACAACAGCATCACACTCTCCACCGCCGAAGCCTGGGCAGCGGCAGAGGACAAGGCAATTGCCGCCACAGCGGCAAGGAGACTCCGCATCAACCTACTCCTTCCAGATAAGCCAGTTCTTGTTCAGTAAAGCCCGCCTCGCGCCGCGCCTCGATATGGAAAGGCGGCCGCAGCGGGCCCTGCATGTATTCATCAATGAGACCGTTGTAGGTTGCCATCGGTTCCAGCCCGCGCTGCTCGCACAGTGCAAGAAACCAGCGGTTGCCGATGGCCACATGGCCGATCTCGTCGCGCA
>JBFEWO010000159.1:0-6036 GCA_041546305.1 Thiohalomonadaceae bacterium
CTGTTCAAACGCCTGCTGCCGACCGATGCGTTGCCGAAGGCAGAGTACGATGCGGTGATCTGTAACAGCCTGTTGCACCATCTCGACGATCCCAAGGTGTTGTGGCAAACGATCCGGCAGTTTGCCAAGCCTGGCGCGGCGGTTTTTGTCATGGACCTGATGCGCCCGGAAAGCCGGGAAGAGGCTGAGGCAATGCGCCAGCGCTATGCCGCCAATGAGCCGGAGGTGCTGCAGCAGGATTTCTTTAATTCACTGCTCGCGGCCTATACGCCCGAAGAGATAAAGGGGCAGTTGCAGGAGGCAGGCCTGGCCCAGCTCAAGGTGGAAGTTGTCAGCGACAGGCACCTGACCGTCAGCGGTCGAAAATGATCCCCGCCAACATCTGAGCCTGATCCTCATCTCTTGCAGTAGCACACTATAATTGCCTCAAGGGTGCCTATAGCCCTGTCATTTGAGGACCCATCATGAGCCAGCCCATGAAACTCCTCTTTGCCTGTCTGGTTTGTCTTGTCGTGGTCGTTTCCCTGGCCTTCCTGCTGCAGTGGTTATTCTGAATGGAGTCTCTATACTCAGGGATGAACGGATAGGAGGATATGGCTATGAAGAAGAATATGGGAACCACCGATCGAATCGTCCGCCTCATCATCGTCGTGCTTATCGCGCTACTTTATTTTTCCGGCCAGATCACCGGTCTTGCGGCGACCATTCTGGGTATTGTGGCGGTAGTCTTTTTGCTGACAAGTCTTTTCGGTTTTTGCCCGGCTTATGTCCCGTTTAAGATGTCCACTCGTAAGGGCAGTGAATAATAAAATCGAATTCTGACAGTCGACGGGTTCTCCTCTGGCAGGGGGCGTGTGCCCCCTGTGTGAGAGAAACGCAGGCAGCAGGTAGTCACTCAAACAGCCCCCTTTCCAGACGCTCGATTTTTGTCCTTAACTCATCCAGTTCGTCAAGGAGTTCCAGCGCCAGGGCAATGCCCGGGACATTGATCTCCAGGTCGCGCTGAAGATTGAGGGCACGACGCATTCGAATCAGATCGGGACCGGAGAAGCGCCACTGCTCTGGCTCTTCGCCCTGCGGTTCCAGTACCCCCTCCTGAACCAGTTCGATAATGATCTCGATATGCACCGAGCCCCGTTGCGCCAGCTCGGCCAGACTCAGGGTGAGATTCTCATCAAGAATTTCGGCAATGGGGATTAGACGTTTCTCACCCATGTTCAGATGCCTCGCGCCTTGCGTGGATTGAAGGGAAGCTCTTCGGCCATTTTTCGGTAGAACTCACGTGCCCTGCCGCTGTCGGCAGGCGGTGTCTCGATCCGAAGAATGATGTATTGATCACCTGGCGGTTTGCCGGGTAGTCCTCGGTCCTTTAACCGAAGTTTGCGCCCGCTTTGCGAACCGGGAGGGATGGCCATTTCGACCTGACCGCCCAGGGTGGGGATCTTGATGCGGGTACCGAGTGCAGCTTCCCACGGCGTAATCGGTAGCTCGAGATAAATGTCGCGACCGTCGGCATGAAATCGCGGATGCGGTGTAAATACCACCTGCAAGAACAGGTCACCGGCGTGGCCGCCTCCCATCCCCGGCCCCCCCTGGCCAGCCAGGCGAATATGTTGGCCTTCGGAAATCCCTCGGGGAATCTGGATATTCAGCTGGCGTGTGCGCTGTTGTACGCGGCCTTGTGCATCGACCTCCGGCGTTTGCAAGGAAAGGGTGCGCGTGCCGCCGAGATAGGCCTCTTCGAGGCTGATTTCGATGGTGGCATGCAGGTCGTCGCCACGCAGACGAAACTCACGCTGCTCATAACGAAAACCACCGGGATGGCCACCGAAGATCTCGGCAAAAAAATCGCTGAAGCCACCCAGGTCCTCAGCGGTAAATCCCCGCCGAAAGTGGCTCTCCCAACCCGGGGGCGGGTGGAACTCCTGTCCCTGTTTCCATTGTGAACCCAGTTGATCGTAGGCCTTGCGCTTTTCCTTGTCGCGCAGCACGTGATAGGCCTCATTGACCTCTTTGAAGCGTGACTCGGCATCCTTTTCCTTGCTGACATCCGGGTGGTATTTGCGTGCCAGCTTTTTGTAGGCGCGCTTGATCTCGTCCTGAGAGGCGTTGCGCTCGACGCCGAGTATCTTGTAATAGTCCTTGTATTCCATGATGACCTTTGCTGCCGAAGACAGGGTGGTTAGCGTGTTTTACACAGCAACCTGACTGGTTTCAGCATAGGTGAGGTGGCGGCTCAAGCCAATCGTGGATGAGCTTGGCGACGGGGGAGGCTTCGGTTAAGGTGCAAGCTTCCGGATTGACCTTGGATACCTGTACCCATGCCGTTTCAAAACCCTTCGCTAGAAACAATTCACTCCTTGTTACAGCAGATCCGCACCATCGCCGTGGTGGGGCTTTCACCCAAGGCAGGGCGACCCAGTCATAGTGTTTCGGCCGCGATGCAAAGTTTCGGTTACCGCATCATCCCGGTCCGACCGGCAGTCGACGAAGTGCTGGGGGAAAAGGCCTATCCAGACCTCTATGCCCTGCCGGAAAAACCGGATCTGGTGAATGTGTTTCGAGCCCCGGAACATGTGGGTCCTATCGTCGATGCCTGCATTACACTGGGAATTAAGGCGATCTGGCTGCAGGATGGGGTGATTAATGATGCGGCGGCAAACAAAGCATTGGCGGCAGGAATGACGGTGGTAATGGATCGCTGTATCTATCGTGATTATCTGCAGTTAATGAACTGATAAGCCATTCATTACGATGGGGGTATTTCACTTAGAAGAGCTCCTGTTCCATCTCCCGGTAGACCATACTCGCATTAGCAGGATGGTTCTCCTCATAGAGACGCGTATTCCGCCAGTCGGGAAAATCTGACCCTTGTGTGGCTTCCAATAGTCCGACACCTTCTTCCACCGCCCTCCCCATTTCATCGCGCAGGCGCTGGATGTAGGCACGGGTTTGACTGATCATCGGGAATGGTGAGGTTTGTGCGCTGCCGTGGCCAGGTACCATCAATGATGCATCGGGAAAACGCTCACGCAGCCAATCCAGCCCGTCAATAGCCTGCTCGCTGTGGCCCTCGCCCATGTAAGTGGTGCGTTGGTTGAAGGCGAGATCGGAGATCCAGAGAATGTTTTCCGGCAACTGGTGAACCACCAGGTCGCCGTGGGAATGGTGCATACCGGCGTTGTAGATATCGAAACGGTGGTTTCCCAGTTCGATGCGCTTGTTGCTAAAGCGTGCAACGTCGATCAGAAGGTCCGGCCTGACTGCCTCGAAACCCTGCATATCTAGCGGAAGGATCTCCCGTCGGTAGGCCACAGAGCGGGCCATCCTGTCCGAGTCGAGATAATCGAGCATGCCCTGATGGCCGATGATTTGTACGGCGTCATCGGAGTGGAATGCGCTCGCCCCGTAGCCATGATCCGGATGGTTGTGGGTGAGTGCCAGGTAGCGAATGGGTTTGTCTGTCACAGTGCGGATCGTGGCAATTAATCGCTGCCCCAGTTTGGGTGTGCCCAGCGCATCGATCACGAAGACCCCCTCCTCGGTCACCACAAAGCCGGCGTTGCCGTTCCAGCCCCGATTTTCGTCATCCAGCTGGGCGATGTTACTGAACAGCATGTAGGTGTTGTCGGCGATGCGGTAATAGGGCAACGGCTCGTTCGCGGGGTCGTCGGCGGTCAGCACCATGCTGGGCAATTCGATGGTGTCGATCGCGGTAGACGGGAGCCGGTAGCGGTCGGGATGGGCGACCGGGACGGTGGGACCGGATGCGAAGGTTTGGCTGGCCAGGGTGAGGAGTAGCAGCAGGGGGAGGAGGGGAGAGGAGTTCATGATAATGCCTCTGAACCTTGTGTCGCTGTCGCGACCGTCGTACTTGAAGCGGGGGCAAGCCCCAGAATTTGATTCACGTTGTGATAGCGACACAAACACCCCTTGTCCCTTCAGCGTATAAATCCAGTATAGATGGACACTCTCCCTGCAATCCCTCCCAAAACCACTATGTTTAGCTGTGCAGCCGATAGCCCAAACCTGGAGCGTGTACCACGCCGCCATGCACACAGCACTGCTGACGATCAACGCTGGTTCCTCCAGTCTCAAATTCGCCCTGTTCTCGCTGGATGAGGTGAAGGCGGGTCCGCAGCGGCGGTATCGGGGACTGGTGGCCAACATCGGTGGTCGTGGAGGATTTTCGGTGCGTGATGCCGAGGGCAAGGTGGTGCGCCAGACCGAAGAGGTGGCGAGCGATCACGAAGAGGCCCTTGCCATGACGCTGGCATGGTGCGGGGAGATGCTCGCTGGCGGCGTGCTGCTGGCGGTAGGTCATCGACTGGTCCATGGGGGCGATCGCTATTTTGAACCGACTCTTGTGGATGAGGCATTGATTTACGCGCTGCGCCGCTACGAGCCGCTGGCGCCGTTACACCAGCCCCACAACCTTAATGCCATGGCAGCACTGATACGGCTGCATCCGGAACTGCCACAGATCGCCTGTTTCGATACGGCCTTTCATCATACCCAGTCACCGTTTGCGGCCAGTTTTGCGCTGCCGAGACGGTTCGCGCAGGCAGGGATACGCCGCTATGGTTTTCATGGTCTCTCCTACGAATACCTGGCCGGCGTGATGCCGGAGGTCCTCGGCAAGGCAGCCGACAGGCGCGTGGTGGTGGCACACCTGGGTAATGGCGCCAGCCTGTGTGCGATGAAAGCGCGCAAGAGTGTTGCGACCACCATGGGTTTAACGCCGCTGGACGGACTGATGATGGGCACCCGTTGCGGTGCGCTGGATCCAGGGGTGGTGCTCTACCTGCAACAACACTTGGGCATGAGCACCGCGCAGGTGGCGGAGTTGTTAAACGAACAAAGCGGTCTGCTGGGGGTTTCCGGGATCAGCCCGGACATGCACACCCTGTTACAGAGCGATGCGCCGTCGGCACGAGAGGCCATCGGGCTGTTTGTCCATCGGGTGTGCCGCGAGCTGGGCTCGATGGCGGCGGCGCTCGGTGGTCTCGATACCCTGGTCTTCACCGCCGGCATCGGTGAGCATGCCGTCGAGGTGCGTGAGGCGATTCTGGAGCAGTCCGCATGGCTTGGTTTCTCCTTGGACCATGAGGCCAATCGGCATCACGGCCCCTGCCTGACCACCCCACAGAGCCGCGCCTCGGCCTGGGTGATCGCTACCGATGAGGAGCAGGTGATCGCCCGTCATACCTGGCGCCTGACGATTTGAGCTATCGACCATGCAAAAGGGGGAAACCCTATGAGTCCCGAAAGCGAAATTCTGATCGAGGGGCCGCTGGCCAAGGAGGAGTTGAGGCGCATGGATGCCTACTGGCGAGCCGCCAACTACCTGTCGGTGGGCCAGATCTACCTGCTCGATAATCCCTTGCTGAAAAAGTCGCTGACGCTGGAAGATGTCAAACCGCGACTGTTGGGCCACTGGGGAACCACCCCGGGGCTCAATTTTATCTATGTGCACCTCAACCGCGTTATCCAGCAGCACGACCTGGACATGATTTACGTGGCCGGGCCGGGCCATGGGGGCCCTGGCCTGGTGGCAAATACCTGGCTGGAGGGCAGCTACAGCGAGTTCTACCCCAATGTCCCGGCCGATGGCGAAGGCATGTGCAAGCTGTTCCGCCAGTTCTCCTTCCCCGGCGGCGTGGGTAGCCATGTCACCGCCGAGACACCAGGCTCGATCCACGAGGGGGGCGAGCTGGGCTATGCGCTCTCCCACGCCTTTGGCGCCGCCTTCGACAACCCGGATCTGCTCGTCGCCTGCGTGGTGGGCGACGGCGAGGCAGAGACCGGTCCGCTGGCCACCGCCTGGCACTCGAACAAGTTTCTCAATCCGGAAAAAGACGGGGCGGTGTTGCCGATCCTGCACCTGAACGGCTACAAGATCGCCAACCCCACGGTGCTGGCTCGTATTAGCCACGAAGAGCTGGAGGCGCTGATGCGTGGCTATGGCTATGAGCCCTGGTTTGTGGAGGGCGACGATCCGCAAACGATGCACCAGCAGATGGCGGCGACCATGGA
>JBFEWO010000008.1:0-34743 GCA_041546305.1 Thiohalomonadaceae bacterium
AGATCGCAGGAACGGGACTTTCCTCGGCGCCTTCGGGCAGCCAGAGACGGGCAGCCAAACGGATGCCGTCAGGCATGGTGATGAGCAAGTGCTCGATCTCCTTGACCTGGAGTGGAAAGGTGTCGACCTCTTTCATGTCCCCTCCCTCGGCGCGGCGAATTCGAAGGTGAGAATTTCCTGGCACCGGGCGTAGCGATGCAACAGCTGCTGGTGGTCGTCGGCACCGAGCAGAATGATCGCTATCTCATAGCTGTAACTGTCCTGGTCCCGCAGTGAAGAGAGCAATTCCCCCTCACGGGCTTCGATGTAGATCTCCGCACCGGGAAACTCTTCCTGCACCTGTTCGATCTCCTCCAGGCCAGGCATACGCGTGACCAGGGCGTTCTCGTAATGACGCCACATAAATTTGGCAGCACACCTGAATTTGCCCTTATTGCGGGGATAATCCGGCTTTTCACCCAGCGCCAACTCCACTGCTACCTTGTGATTGGAACTGCCATGAACCTTCTCGAACATATCGCTGAGCGACTGCGAGATTCGGGGATTGACCTCAATGAGCTTCAGATCGTCAGTGGACTCATCCCAGATGAACTCCAGGTTAAAGGGCGCATTGTCCAGCCCGATCTGGGAGAGAAGCCGCTCGGACACCTCAAGACTTTTGTCCTGCATGTATTTTGGCCAGGTGGAGGGATATTCGTAACTGGTGAAGCTCTTTCCGGCCGCATCCTTCACCGTATCGGTAATGCCATTAACGTGTACCTTGCCATGGTAAACATACCCTTCGGGTCCGTTCTGACGATTGCCCCTGATGATCGCATCGGCAATGCAGTGATTACCGCCGACCCCAGCCACTTCATCGCGCAGCGACGCGTGCTGGAGCGCCAGATTGAAAGCATTGCCGATACGCGGAATGTTGGTGCGAATGGCCGGCAGATGTTGATAGAAAGTCTTCTCGCTATAGATATAGAAGCCGAGGTAGGAACCGAAGGACTTGATCGGTTTGACCCAGAAGGGAAAGTCCAGACCGATCTGGGAGAGGGGATTCGCGGCGAACGGATCAAAGGCGCAAAAATCTGGAATGTGCTCGGGGATGATTTTCCGCTGCTCGAGCCGGGCCCAGTACTTGTGGCCGCATTTGAGAATATTTTCCAACGAAGGACTTGGCAGTTCGAACTTGCGACAAAGTATTGGCAGCATGGTATCGGTAGGGAAATCCCAATAACTGATTATCGCATCGATATTTCCCGGAAACGCCCGCAACTGGCGTTCCGCCTTCAGAAGCATCGATTCATACTGGTAATCGAGCGGTTTAACCACCTCCTCGTAATCGAGCAAGGAATGAAAACTGTAACGCTCTGCGTGGCGGATGCCTTTCAGCTTCCGCAGGTTATAAGGGTCCAGACCGATGACGAAGATATTTTTGCGCAAAATACATTCTCAGCGGCGGTAGTGGAAAGAACAGCGCGGCAGTGTTTGTTACACTGAGTTATAAGCTAGGCTAGTAACCGGGTCACTATTCTGCAACTTTCCGACTTCAGTGGCAGAATACCGAGTGATCCTCCTGAAAGTAACTGTTCGCAAAAAAACCGATTCGTTAAAAAGTAAAACGACATCATGCTAACCATCGCTTCACGCACCTACCCCCTGCTGCTCGGCATCGGCCTGTTGCTGATCGGTATCGGCCTGCAGGGCACCTTACTGGCTCTGCGTGCCAGTCTCGAACACTTCTCGGTACCCATGACCGGCTTCATGATGTCGGCCTATTTCATGGGCTTCATTGTCGGTACCTTTCTCTGTCCCACTCTGATCCGCGGCGTTGGCCACATCAGGGCATTTTCTGCCTTTGCGGCCATTACCGCCGCCGCCGCCATCGCCCACGGCTTGGTCATCGACCCGTGGTTCTGGACGGCCCTGCGCATCATCACCGGCACCTGCATGGTGGGTTTGTACATGGTGATAGAGAGCTGGCTCAATGCCATGGCCCCCAATGAACAACGCGGCCGCTTCTTTTCCGTTTATGTCATTATCACGCTTCTGGCGATGGCGCTGGGGCAGTACCTGATCCTACTCGATGATATTGGCGGCTACCGCCTGTTCAGCCTCACGGCCCTGCTAGTCGCACTGGCGGTCGTACCGGTGGCGCTCACCCGCATTATCCAACCCAGTCATGTCAACGCACCAACCGTCGGCCTGAAGCACCTCTATCAACAGAGCCCCTTGGGGGTCAGCGGAGCACTCATTAGTGGGATCAACAACGGGGCATTCTGGGGATTGGGCGCCCTGTTTGCCCAGCGAGTCGGAATGCCGGAAGGCGGGATCGCACTATTCATGAGTCTGACCATCATTGGTGGCGCCCTGCTGCAGTGGCCTATCGGTCACTTGTCGGACCGCCATGACCGCCGGCGTGTCCTGGTGACGGTCAGCTTCATTACCGCCGTTATTGCCGGTAGCGCGTTTCTCAGCGTTGGTCTCTCCCACGCCTTACTGATCGCCGTTTTCATCGCCTACGGCGGCTTTGCCTTCTCGCTCTATGGCATTAGCGTGGCCCACGTCAATGACCACCTGGAAACCGATCAGATGCTGGAGGCCTCCCGCAACTTGCTGCTTATCTATGGGGCCGGGGCGGCAATTGGACCCACCATAGCCGGCTTCTTCATGCAGGCCATTGGCCCGGGCAGCTTCCTGCTGTTCCTGACCGCGACCTTGCTGCTCCTTGGCCTGATCGGGCTGTACCGTTTACGCGTCGGCCCAGTCATCCCAGCAGAAGAGCAAATGGATTATGCGGCAATGGTGCGCACCTCACCGGTGGCACTGGAGATGGATCCCCGTCTCGATACGGAGGAAGAGGAGCCCCCCCGTCAAGCGATCAATTCCTAGACGGAGGGGCAGACAGATACGGCATGGTCAGTTGCCCCGCCCCCCCCCTCACTGCATTAATAATAAGGAGGCTGCGACTCTTCTACCTGACGCCACTCGCCCAGCATATCGCGATAGGCATGCCAGGTGGCAAAACCGAGTAGCGGCATGGTAATGGCCAGACCGACATAAAAGAACGCCAGACCCAGTCCGGTGAAAAAGGCGATCAAGACGGCCCACCAAAGCATCGGTTTCCAGTTATGCATTACAGCTTCCCAAGAGATAATCAGCGCCGTGATGGCGTCAGTCTCGGGGCGATCCATCAGCATGGGAATAGAAACCGCGGTAAACGCAAACGCCACCATCACCGCCACGAGTCCCACCAGGAAATATCCCAAAAACATCGGTATGGTTAGATTGGTGACCAAGGTGCGGTAGAACTCGGGAAACGTTTCCGAACCCAGGAACAGTGCCAGTTCATCCTTGCTCTCGGCAAGAAAAGCAGCGGTCCACATCGAGGTCATGAACCAGGCGAGAAACAGCAGGACCATCAGCAGTCCCATACCCAGCAGACCACGGTGGTTCACTCGCCAAATCCTGAAGGTATCCAGGAATCTTGCCTGTTCACCACGCTCATTCTTCTGGCTGATGCCGTAAAAACCCAGCGCCATCATCGGTGCCAGCAGAATAAAGCCCGCGGTCAGCTGAATACCCACCTGATAGAGCTGGGTGGATAAGGCAAAGAACACGATGGCGGCATAGACCAACGCAATGACGGCACCGTAGGCAATGGCAATCACCGGATTGCGCCGCAGGTCCTGCCATCCCTTTCTTAGCCAGACCATGGGCTGATCCATGGTCAAGGTTTGAATTTCAGGGCGATAACCAGGCGAAACGTGATACGCCGAGCGGTCCCTTTCGATATTGACGAGCTCGTCTTTCCAGAGACGACGATCATCAGGGTGAGCGATTTGTGGAGCCATGATACACCTCCTCAGACAAGGTTGATGCATCCAAGCATTTGGCTAACAAGTGACAGGCCCACTGGGAAGAACTACCCGTGAGACCTCGTGATGTCTACGTCTATATTCTCAGTTAACAAAGTCTAGTTGAGTCTGCATCATTGGCAAGAAGGGAGGTCAGCGGCTGACCGGTTACTGCTCCTCCCCCTGCACCGCATACAGGTCATGCTCATCGGCGGCGCTTATCACCACATCCACCGCATCGCCCGGCTCCAGGCCTTCGCCATTTTCAATCACCACCACCCCATCGACCTCCGGGGCTTCGGCGTAACTGCGGCCAATGGCCTGACCTTCATGGACCTCGTCAATCAGCACGGTATAACTGATGCCCACCCGCTCTTGCAGCTTATCGGCACTAATAGCGCTCTGTACCGCCATAAACCGCTCCAGGCGCTCCTGTTTGAGCTCCTCGGGGACGGCGCCCGGCAGGGTGTTGGCAAGCGCCCCCTCCACAGGGGAGTAGGTAAACGCCCCGGCGCGGTCGAGGCGGGCTTCACGCAGGAACTCGAGCAACTGCTCAAAATCCTCTTCCGTCTCCCCGGGGAAGCCAACAATGAAGGTGGAACGCAGGGCGATCTCGGGAATCATGCTGCGCCAGTGCTCGACCCGGCGCAGCATGTTTTCACTGTCGGCGGGGCGACGCATTGCCTTGAGCACACCTGGACTGGCGTGCTGCATCGGCACATCCAGGTAGGGCAGGGCGTACCCCTCCGCCATCAGTTCCACCAGGCGGTCCACTTTCGGATAGGGGTAGATGTAATGCAGCCTGAGCCAGGCCCCCAGCGATCCCAGCTGTTTGACCAGGGTCTCGATGTCGCTCTTCAGCGGGCGGCCCTGCCAGAAATCAGTGCGATACTTCAAGTCCACGCCGAAGGCCGCCGTGTCCTGCGCCACCACCAGCAACTCCTGTACCCCGTCATTCACCAGCTTTTCGGCCTCTTCGAGAACCTCACCGATGGAGCGGCTGGCCAACTTGCCACGCATTGACGGGATAATGCAGAAGGTACACTGCTGATTGCAGCCTTCGGCGATTTTAATGTAGGCATAATGGGGTGGGGTCAACTTGATGCCGCCCGGTGGCACCAGGTCGGTATAGGGATCATGCTGTGGCGGCAGATGGGCATGAACCGCATCCATCACCTCATTGAGGGAATTCGGCCCGGTCACCGCCAGCACCTGGGGATGGGCGCTCTGCACGACACCCTCTTTGGCACCGAGACAGCCGGTCACGATCACCTTACCGTTCTCTGCCAGCGCCTCGCCGATCGTCTCGAGGGACTCCTCCACCGCCGCATCGATGAAGCCGCAGGTATTCACCACCACGAGATCCGCCTCGTCATAGCTGCGCGAGATATGGTAGCCCTCAGCGCGCAGGCGGGTGAGGATGCGCTCGGCATCGACCGTGGCTTTTGGACAACCGAGACTGACGAAACCGACTTGGGGGATTTTCTGTGACATGGAAACCATAAGCGAATGTGAAGAAGGAAAAAAATGGTGGGCATCTCCGGAAAGGCCGCTGGACCAGGGTCAGGATACCGCCGTATATGGCGTTCATTTTACACCCATCCAAGCCTCACGGCGCTAACCGTTACAATTTATTAGTCTGTCCGCAACGCCTGTAATTAGCATGGTAATTGTCAAGTTAATGAAACAGAACTACTGTTAACCGTAATTCCGACAAATAACAGCGCGCCTCTGCGGATGGGATCATATCGAAGAATCCGCTATATATCATTGAAGAACAAGAAAAATTGGGGAAAACGATGCAATACCGCAAACTCGGCCGTACCGGCCTCCAGGTAAGCCAGCTCTGTCTTGGCACCATGACCTTCGGTGAGCAAAACAGCGAAAAGGAAGCCCACGCCCAGCTGGATTATGCGGTCGATGAAGGGATCAACTTCCTTGACACAGCCGAACTCTACCCGATCCCCCCTTCTGCGAAGACCTATGGCAGGACCGAGGAGATTATCGGGAAGTGGCTGCAGCAGCATGGCCGGCGCGACGAAATCATCCTGGCGAGCAAGGTATGCGGCCCAGCAGCAGAGTGGCTGCCGCATATTCGTGGCGGACAAACCCATCTCGACCGGCACAATATCACCAAAGCGATTAACGACAGTCTCAAGCGTCTCAGAACCGATTACATCGATCTCTACCAGTTGCACTGGCCCGATCGCAAAACCAACTTCTTCGGCCGCCTCGGCTACGAACACGATCCTGATGACCGGCCCATTCCTATTATCGAAACCCTTCAACTACTCAATGATCTGGTCAAGGAAGGGAAGATCCGTTATATCGGTATCTCCAATGAAACCCCCTGGGGTGTGATGCGCTACATCCAGCTGGCCGACTGCATGAATATGCAGCGGGTGGTTTCCATCCAAAACCCCTACAGCCTTCTCAACCGCACCTTTGAGATCGGTCTGGCCGAAATTGCCCACCGTGAGGATGTAGGACTGCTCGCCTACTCACCGCTGGGCTTCGGTGTGCTCTCCGGCAAGTACCTCGACGGTACCGCCGCCAAAGAAGCTCGCATCAACCGATGGCCCGACTATAATCGCTACAGCAACGAACAGGCAGTGGCCGCGACCCGCGAGTACACTCAGCTGGCCCGCGACCACAAACTGGATCCGGCCCAGATGGCCCTAGCCTTCGTTAACAGCCGCCCGTTTCTCACCAGCACGATCATCGGCGCCACCACCATGGAACATCTGAAAAGCAACATCCGAAGTACCACTGTTGAGCTGCCGTCCGTCGTGCTCGACGAAATTGAAGCAATTCACCGCCGGTTCCCCAGCCCCAGCCCCTGAGCATAAACATGGCCAAGTACGCCGGTAACCGGCATCTGGTTCACGATGCCTCCTTTAAACAGTGCACGGCACAGTGCCTTGCCAACGTCTTCGACTTCGACAGTCTTCGGCTCGCCCTCGAGCAACGCTACCGGCTGGTGGTCTACCTCGATGTCATCCATATCGAACACGCCAACTGGGAAGCGTTCATCTTTCCCTATGGGGTGTTCGTCGGCTGGGGTATGGGTTATGACGATGAACAGCACCTGCTGAACGAGCTGAGGGAGTACACGCTCAACCCTCACCCATCCACCTTCATCGACCGCTTCACCTATACCGAGGGCGAGAGCAGTACACGTATCCGCAACGACCACATCGAACTGGACACCAGCTCTACTCGCGACAAGCTGGCCATTTCCCACGCCCTGGCCCAGTCGGTCAAACTGATGGAATTTGAAAACCACGCCCAGCGCACCATCGAAGAGACGGCCTATATCCCGGAGAACATTGCCAAATACGGCCGCGCCAATCTGGGCCGCAAGGCCATCGCCAAACTACGTGGCACGCTCTACCTGGTACGTAGTGACATCCACCTCCATTTCGACCTGCTCGATACGCCGGAATTCTTCTGGGAATACCCTGAATTGCAGGACATCTACCACAGCATCGCCAGCTACCTAGAGATCGAGCAACGCACTCGCCTGCTAACAGACAAACTCGATATTATTCAGCAACTGCTCAACATGCTGGCTGAGGAGCAGAACCACAAACATTCCTCCACACTGGAATGGATCATTATCTGGCTGATTGCCGTGGAAATCGTGGTGTTCTTCGTGCACGATATCTTCAAACTGTTTTAGCCGGCCTGGACTAAACGGAGTATCACCGCCTGCGTAAACACCGAAGAAAGGAATTAGCCATGAACACCGAATCGTGCCTGTTCTGCAAAATTGCAGCCGGTGAGTTACCTGCAGACATTTATTATCAGGATGAGGAGATCATCGCTTTTCGCGATATTCACCCGGTCGCATCGACCCACCTGCTCATCATTCCCCGAAAGCACCTAGCCACCGCCAACGAATTTACAGAAGCAGACGCCGCACTAATCGGCAAACTATCGATCACCGCAGCAAAACTGGCCAAGGAATTACGTTTCGATGAACATGGTTATCGTCTGGTGATGAACTGCAACCGCGATGCCGGACAAACCGTTTTTCATGTGCATCTGCATCTGATGGCCGGCCGAACATTCAGCTGGCCACCAGGCTGAGAGACCTAAGAGCATGAGCAGCAAAAAGCTCCACCCATGCCTGTAAAGCCCGCGGTCCAATAGGAGCGACTTGCCTCCCTTCCAAACAGTACCCGGAAAAATCACAGAGAGATGCCGCTCCCACAGGAATTACGTTAAACCTTGAACCTTGAACCTTCAACCTTTAGCCTTGATCCTTTGCAAATGAACCACAGGGAGCGTCCATGAAACCGGAACTCATCAGCTTCAAACTCTGTCCCTTTGTACAGCGCTCGGTCATCGTGCTGCAGGAGAAGGGGATCGATTACGACATTACCTACATTGATTTGAAGAGTCCGCCCGACTGGTTCAAGACAATCTCCCCTCTCGGCAAGGTGCCGGTACTACGCGTCGGCGATGCGGTAGTCTTCGAGTCGGCCGTCATCATGGAGTATCTGGACGAGGTCAACCCACCCTCGCTGCACCCACAAGACCCACTACGCAAGGCCCATAACCGGGCGTGGATCGAGTTTGCCTCCACCCTGTTCTTCTGCCAATTCAACATGGTGATGGCGCAGGAGCAAGTCGCCTGCGAAAACGCCGAACAGGAACTGCGCGAAAAACTGGCGCTGGTCAATGAGCAGCTGGTCGGCCCCTACTTCAATGGCAGTGACTTTTCTCTGATTGATGCCGCCTATGCCCCCCTGTTTATGCGGCTGGCTCTTCTTGAACAGTGGTCGCCGATGGGGGTGCTGGAGGGCATGTCAAAGATGCAGGTCTGGTCCGATGCGCTTCTGGCAAGACCCGCGGTACAGGCCTCGGTGGTAGATAACCTGAGTGAACTCTACCGCGGACACATCGCCGCGAGTGGCGGTTATGGTGCTCAGCGTTTTGGCGGCAACGGGGACTAAATCGAGCTGGCGCCGTTAGGATACAGCGTCAGATTTCCATGCCACCCAGGCGTTGGCGAACATAATGTTTGTACCAGCCGACGCCGAGAAAAAATGCGCCAACCAGCAATGCGATGCCGACAAGGGTTTGATACACCCAGGCGTACTCGCGCTTGAGTCGCGCCGTGGCAGAGGTGTATTTGTCGAGTTGCTGCTGCAACACCGTATTTTCCTCGCTTAACTCAGCGATGCGCGTTTCCATGTCCCCCAGGCTCGAGGTGCTCTCGGCAAGGGTCTTGCGCAGTTCCGTGCGTTGCGCCTCACTTTGCGCGAGTTCCTTTTGCATCTGCTCCAGTTGCAGGCGGGCAGGCTTTTCTGGACTGACATATGCCTGACTTACCCAACCTTCGTCGCCCTTTTCGGATCGAATCCGAACATAATCCCCTTCGCGGCCAAGCACCGTGAGCGCCTCCCCTGTCGTCACCACGGCAATGGAGGAATCCGCCGGGTCCGGACTGGCACGCACTCCCAGGCGAAGAGTGTCAATAACATAAAGCGTTTCCGACATCGCCGAACCGGCAAGCGTAAAAAAGAGCACTCCCCACAGGAGATAAGTAACAAGTCGTTTGTGCATATTCCCACACCGTTTCAGAGACATCCATTCAAACATCCTAGCACTTTGCCAAGCCACGGACATATTTTCCCCTGTCGGTGCGCGCTGCAGCCCGAGCGTCTTTGATAACCTCTTCTTTTTCTATTATGCCGAAGTCTGCAGCAATGTGAACCATATGGGCAGGGTCACAGCACTTAGCGCAGTACTCAGCGTCACCGCCATCGCATAAAGGCTGCTGTCGAGACGATAGCGATCACAGAGCACAATGCCCAGCACCATGCTCGGCATTGCTGCCTCGAGCACCACGGCCGTGCGTAACCCTTGTTCCATCACAGCCAAACCACTTGCCCCCCAGATCACCAAGGGTGTCAGTAGCAACTGAATCACAACAACCGGCAGCACAAGTGACAAATGCTGCCCCCAGCCACTGCCCCAGCGCAATCCCAGTCCCAGTGAGAACAACATCAACGGCACGACACCTGCGGCCAGGAGATCCATCACACCACCGAGCAACGAAGGCAGAGGCACACCGCCCAGATTGAGTCCAACGCCAAGAACCGCCGCCCACAGAGGGGGCACCCGTACCAGATTATGCAGCGGATGAGCCCTTTTCCCCTCTCCGCCGTAATGCTGCGCCAGCATCACGCCGACACTCAGCAGCAGGGGCGTACAGGCAAACAGGTCATACTGAATCGCCACGGCGCGAGCCCACGAACCGAGCGAGGCCTCCAGTACTGGGAGTCCCATATAGGTGGCATTGGGAAAGGCGGCCGCCAGGAGCAGCGCACCCAGCGCGGCTGCAGCAGGCCGCTTGCGCCGAAACCACAACCAGGCGCTACCCATACCTACACCGATCCCGAGCATCGCCAGCAGCGCCACACGCAACGCATCTAGCGACAATGGGGCACGCCATAACACCACCAGCACCAGTGCCGGGAGCAGCAGGACATACACCAGTGTCGTCAGGCTATTTCGCAGGGTATCGGCATCGAGCCCCTGCGGGCGGAACAGGCGCCATAGTACACCGCAGAGGATCAGGATCGCCGTCTGGCCAATCACCTCATACATCGTCGTTTCTCACTGGAATTCGCTCAATTCCCCACATGAACAATCACTCGCCTAGTGTGGTGCATCCGCCGATGCTCCCACAGGTAGATCCCCTGCCAGGTACCCAGTGCGAGCCGCCCAGCAATCACCGGTATGCCCAGTGAGGTCGCCGTCAGCACGTTCTTGATATGCGACGGCATATCGTCAGCCCCTTCCTGAGTATGGGTAAACAGCGGATCATTTTCCGCCACCAAACGATTCAGCCAATTCTCCAGGTCTGCTCGGGCCGATGGATCCGCGTTTTCCTGGATAATCAGGCTGGCCGAGGTGTGCTGGACAAACACCGTACACAGACCATCCCGGATACCCGCCTGAGTCACTACCGCCTCGACATCCCCAGTAATTTCATGCAGCCCCTGCCGTACCGTGGAAATCCGTAACTCCCTAATCAATACTCTCACTCCAGTTGATTAATACCGCCTGATTCAGACCTATGCTATCACTTTACTTCGTGGTAAATGGTATAGAGCATGGACAGCACCGGATACCTTGAAAATGGCTGTTCCCGTCACTTCCTCAGCTCGAGTGTTCATTTCAGGGGGGAAATAGCGAATAATTTGCATGAAAAAGCGATTTTCTTCCCTTTACTCACTTGTATTTTCTCCACATGCAATAGAAAATCGGCGGCGTTAACTTGCCGTTTTTCGTATGCATTGCCGATTTTTCACTAAGGAGAGAACCGATGGTTGCCAAGAAAAAAGCCGCCGCGAAAAAAGCTGTTGCTAAAAAAGCCCCGGCCAAAAAAGCCGTTGCTAAAAAGACCGCTCCAGCAGCAGCCCCCAAGAAAATTAAGGCCATCAAGGAACCGATGACCAAAACCACTATGATGACAACCATCGCCGAGCAGACCGGCCTGACCAAGAAAGATGTCGCCGCCGTACTCGACTCCCTGGGTGACATCATCGAGGCACACATAAAGAAGAACGCCGCCGGCGCCTGCACCATCCCCGGCCTGATGAAGATCAAAACCATCCGCAAGCCGGCTCAAAAAGCACGCAAGAATGTCCCCAACCCCTTCAAGCCGGGCGAGACCATGGACGTTGCTGCCAAGCCTGCCCGTACCGTGGTTAAGGTCCTGCCACTGAAAAAACTCAAGGATATGGCCAGCTAACAAGCTGATCCATAGCCTGTACAGGGCGAGACGAAATGCCGGTTAGGTGACTAACCGGCATTTTTTTGCCATTTCAAGTAGATCACAATCCCGCGAAATCCTCCTGCACACCCCTTTCCTTTTTCCTCCCCAGACTCATCAAATTACTTTATAAGCGGCTTCTGTCATTGAAGCGATTAATGGACCGCTCAAAATCTTTAGCTCCACTATCGTTGAAAATATTCCTTTCATGCTTTATTCATAAAAACTCAGGTACACCAAAAAACGATGGAGGAGTGCCGATGCCCGAAAACTACAAACCACTGTCCTACAGCAGCCTCTCAAGCGGATCTACCTATGAGCGTCCGCCACAGCGCCTGCCTGATCGCGTCACTGCCGACAATCCGGCAAAAGATGTGATGACGGATTTCACCAAGGTAGCCGCCATTACCATGGGGCCTTGCGCCACCCTGGAAGCAGCGGAACAACGCATGATTGCCAGTGGGGTCCGCCTGCTGCTGGTCACTGATCAATCCAACGCCATCCTCGGCATCATAACGGTCACTGATCTGCAGGGTGACCGTCCGGTCAAATACCTGCAGGAGGTCGGCGGCAAGCGCGAGGACATCTTCATCCGAGACATCATGACTCCTGCCGACAAGCTCGAGGTGCTCTACATGGTTGATGTGGAGAACGCCAGGGTCGGTGATATCGTCGAAACGATGAAGCGCGTTGGCCGTCAGCACGCCCTGGTGATCGACCTTAACGAGGAGAAAAAGCAGATCGTCCGCGGCATTTTCTCAACCAAGCAGATCAGCAAACAGCTCGGGATCACAATCGATCCGACTGAAGTCGCCAAGACTTTTGCCGAGTTGGAGGCCGCTCTCATCGCATAGCTTCATTATGTACCGCCCCACAAAAAAACCGGTATCTGTGATACCGGTTTTTTTTACCCATCGCCCCCAGAATGTTGGAGCTTGAGGGCTCCAAGGGAGTTAGAACAGCAGCTTAAAGCCGAAATGGGCGTCGTCATCCAACTCCACATTCTCGGGACCATTTTCAATGTCCACCTCGATGTTGCGGAAACCGACATAGACAAAGGCTTGGGGAAGGATCTGGTAATCCAATCTCACCCCGGTCTCACGGAAACTCTTGGCATCCATGAACGAGGTAATACCAGGGGCATAGTAGGTATGGGCCCCGATACCGACGCGATGTGCCGGAGAGAAGCGCAATGCGCCGCCGAAACCCACCGCTGCAAGGTCGAGTAGACCGGGACTGGAATAATAAGCACGACCGCCAAGCGTAATCACGAAGGTCCCGGACTGGCTCCAATTTTCACCGGTCACATTGAGCCCCAGGTGATACAGCGAATCATTGAGCTTTCTCTTGTCCTCGCTATAGAGCACGCCCAGCTCCATGCTCGCGCCTCCCTTGCCTTGCCCTCTCAGGTCATTCGTATAGATGGCACGAATCGCCTCATCACGCAGGTTGATATCAAGGTTATCGGCAGTGGCTGCGTTGGACACGGCTCCCAACAGAAAAAGCCCTACAGCGCGGAATTTCATAATACACCCTCTTTCTTCATCTATTTAGGTAATAAAACCAGAATTTGTGGCTTCGCGTATGATAGCCGGAACACTTAATGGAATATACCCAAGCATTCGTCTGCGGCGACCACCCAGAGACGATTTTGTTACTTTTCGAGCCAGATTCGTGATTGAAATCACGCTGGCCAAACCCATCAGACAGGTGATCCTCACTTCTAATACGGCGTTGTTCGCAATGGCTGGAAGGCTTGTCACCAGAAGTCCTTCGCTATATAACATGCAACATGAGAGGGGATGACAACCGTTCATTATCACTGGAGGGAAACAAAATGAAAAAAATCGTTACCATTGCATTGATGTGCGCTGCACCGGTTTCCATGACCTTAGCCGAAACCGATCTAGAACAGCGTGCTACAGCGAGCAAAGCTGTCGTCAAGGAATTCATGGGGCAGCTCAAAGGTGAATTGGGCAAGGCAATGAAAGCCGGTGGTCCAATTCAGGCAATTGAGGTCTGCAACAAGGTCGCCCCTTCCATCGCCCAGGCCCAGTCCGAGAAGCATGGGTGGGAAGTAGGACGCACCAGCCTCAAGCTGCGCAATCCCAACAACGCCCCCGACGAGTGGGAGACCATGGTCCTGAAAAAATTCGAGGAACGCGCTGCTGCTGGTGAGAAGCCTGCCGAAATGGCCCACTTCGAGGTGGTGGAGCAGAACGGAGCCAAAGCCTTTCGTTTCATGAAGGCCATCGGTATGCCCCCTCTCGACAAGGCTCCCTGCCTCAAGTGTCATGGTGAGAACATCGATGCCAAGGTCGCGGCCAAGCTCGATGAGCTCTATCCCAATGATCAGGCCCGCGGCTATAAGCCTGGCATGATCCGCGGCGCCTTCACCATCACCCAACCTATGGAATAAGTCGTTTGCCAGCACACGAAAAGGGGCCGCACGGCCCCTTTTTTATTTGTCCTTCCAGGCTCCTTTTCGTGGCACAGATCATCGGGTAGAGTGGCAGACAAAAACATACCGGAGAGAGGAGTCTATGATTAACCGCCATTTGCTTCTAACAGCCTTGGTCTGTCTGTTGGGCCTTAACAGTGCCCTGGCCGGGTCAGACCTGGAACGGGAAAAGCGCCTGGGTGAACAAATTGTCGATGCGATCTTCGATGGTGACACGATGTATCTGGAGGCGGAGGGTCACGAATTTCTCGCCATCCACATGCAAAGCGAAGCGGAAAATGTCAGGGGGGCTGTACTTATCCTTCATGGACGTGGGCTGCACCCCGACTGGGAAACCGTAGTGCAGCCGCTTCGTACCGCTTTGCCAAATCATGGCTGGGATACCCTCTCTATCCAGTTGCCGGTGCTGGAAAAAGAGGCAAAATACTTCGACTACGTGCCCCTCTTCCCGGAAGCCTATCCGCGCATCGAGGCCGCCATTACCTACCTCAGGGAACAGGGTATCGAACACATCGTACTCATTGCCCACAGCTGCGGGGCCCACATGGCGATGAACTGGATCGACATCAAGGGGGACAGTGCCATCGATGCCTACATCGGCATAGGCATGGGCGCGACCGATTATAAGCAACCGATGTCCAAGCCCTTTCCTCTGGCCGGGATGCATGTGCCGGTGCTGGATATCTATGGCAGCAAGGACTACCCGGCGGTGCTGCGCATGGCGCCGGAACGCAAGGCAATGATTACCCAGGCAGGCAATCCACAATCCGTGCAGCGGGAGATCCCCGGCGCCGAACACTACTTCAATGGCCATAATGACGCCCTTATCGAAGTGATCAGCGATTGGCTCAATGCGCTGACATTTGAGCCAGGCCATCCTTAGTCCGCCGGGCGGCGCCCCTCACAGTGAAGGGGTGCTTTTCATGCCCCTTCTTTTACGGCGCCACTAACCGACGCAGTCCTCTCAGCAGGATCCCGCCCCACTGAAAACTGATGAGTCCAAGCAAAATGGCACTGGCTCCCAACCATACCCGCGGGGCAATCGCCTCGCCGTTCAGCCAGTTGCCTATCAACAGCGCCAGCACCGGCGTGATCAGGGTCACCAGGCTAAGCACGGTCGCCGTGACCCGCTTGAGCACGTAAAAATAGAGATTAAACCCCAGCACCGTGCCAAACAGGGAAAGATACACCACCGCAGCCCAGGCCCGCTCGCTCATCACTTGCGGTGTTCGCCCATCGAACAGCAGCCAGACCAGTAAGTACAGCGGCACGGCAATGCTCAGTGCCCCGGTGTTGATGCTCATCGGGTGCAGCTCCCCGCCGATACGCTTTACCCAAACGGCACTCAACGCCTGCAAAGTCACCGACATCAGCACCGCGAGAATGCCCTCCGGCGCGATCTGCGCCAGATTACCACCGGGCATGAAAATTACCGCGAGGCCTGTAATGGCCAGTACAACGCCGAACAGCCTCCCCGTGCTAAAACCCCTTTCACCTAGCCAGTAGGTAGCGAAGATCCCGATCATAATCGGCGACAGGCCAAACAACACCGATACCAGTCCCGAAGGAATGTACTGCGCCCCCCAGTAGACGCAGATCATGCTGCCAAAGAGCCCGAGGCCTGCCGCCACATAGGCATTACGCGCCCGAAGATGCCACGGGAACTCGATACGTAGAGCCAGCAGCAACACCAGACACACCACATAACCGATAGTCATTCGCGAGGTAACACCAAGGAGAAAACCTCCCTCCTCAGCGCTCCACTTGATCCCCAGCGGCGTGGTCGCCCAGATCAGAACGATCCCCAGATAGGCGGCAGGGACAGACATTATTTTCCTCCTGAAAATAAAAAAGCCGCAGACTTTTCCGGTCTGCGGCCTGTGGAATAAAACGGATGCTGTTATTGAACTACTGCACTTGCCTTACCCCACACGACCGCACGACGATCACTCCTCGCCAGAGGACGAGCGGCATCACAGGAATAAGAGGAAAAGCAGGCTTCAGCATCGACATGCCCCTATCATTGGGCGGACCACCGTGCGTGTCAAGGAGTAATTCCGGTATAGAACTGGCGCAGTCTCGCCTCACCGATCGCGCCGAAATGGGTACCGGCAAGACGTCCGCGATCCAGTAACACCAGCGCAGGGGTCGAGTTGATACCGAAATGGCGAGCGGTCAACAGGTGACGACGCACATCCAGCTTCACCACCCCACCCTCCTGCTGATGCAGCGCATCCACCAACGGAGTAACTGCGCGGCAGGCCGAGCAATGTTCACTGTAGAAGTAGAGCAACATCCGTGGGCAGACGTCGACCCCGTCCGGCAGTATCCGCTGAAGCGGCAATACCGGAGTGGCTTGCCTGCATTTGGCCCGGTGCAAGGAGAGAAACACCAGTCCAATCAGCATTAGCAGCAGAACCAACAAAAGGATACTCAGCCAGGGCACGATAGCTCTCCGCCTCCCGCTAATGCATCAACGCCTCCTTTAAAGGCTAGTTGATATTTTTCCTTCACACCGTCCGACGCATCAAATCACGTATCAAACAACAGCCGATAGGGACGCTGCAGCGCCTGTCGCAACTCGCCGATGCCAATATTGCGCACAAAACGGTGCGACTCATGGCCGTCAAAAAACAACAATAGTGTGGGAATGCTAAATACCCTGTGCTGGGCACAGATGTCTGAGTGGTTTCCACATTCCACCCGGGCAAGTCCGATACGGGGAAACTCCTGCAACAATAAGGCTTCCACTTTGGGAAACAACACACTACAGACATTGCATCCCTCGCCGGCAAAATAGATCGCCGCCGCTGGCTGCTCTTGCACAAACACCTGCATCTCATCCAGGCTATTGATTATTACGGTCATCGTGACATTACCCACAACAATTCAAGCGTTTTTTTTTCAATTTTTGACCCCATGCTATCTGCAATAGATAATGTGTCATCGCATTTTGCCCATCTCCTCCTGCCGCCAGCGGCAGGACCAACACGCGGGGATAGCCCCTTGAGAGCACACCTGAACGATACCGACCGCACCAACCTCGCCATGCTGGTAATGAGCATCCTCGAAGAATGGCGGGTGGCGCCCGAAGACCAAGTGACCATGCTCGGCTTTCCGGATGGCACTAAGCCCCGGGAACTGAGCCGCTACCGGAACGGCAGTATGCCGTTTCCCGATAACAAGAGCGTAATGGAGCATGCCGAGCATGTGCTGGGCATCCAGGAATCTCTGCATGTAATCTTCCCGCTCAACCGCAATATGCCCGGTTTCTGGCTAAAAAACCGTAACAAGGCCCTGAAGGGTATCCCGTTACACATCATGCTGGAAGAGGGCCTCAGTGGCATGCATCGAGTCTGGCGCCAACTGGACTGCACCGTCAACTGGGCCGATTGAACCTCCGGGCAGCCCAGTGGGCTGCCCTGTTCATTCCTTTGCAACCCAGGCGTTTTTCACGCCTGCCTGTTTCTCGACGGTCTCGATATAGGCCTTGGCTCCCTCATAACTGCTGAAACCGGGAACCCGCAGGCGATACCAGCGCTTGCCGTCATGTTCCGCCTGCTGCATTTGCGCCCGCACCCCGGCCTTTAGCAACCGAAGCAACTGCTCTCGTGCATCCTTCTCGCTGCTGAGTGAAAGCAGATTGATCACCCATCCCGTCGCTGCCATCGTGGTGGGCGAGGGAGTTTCGCTATTCTGCGACATCGGATCCGCTACCGTTAAAGAGGCTTCCGCTCGCGCTGCCACTTTCTGTTCCAGTTGCACCAGACGTTGTGTCAGTGCCCCCAGCGATTCTTCATTACTCTGTCGCAGATGACTCAAAGGCCCCTCGATGATCACGGCAAGGTTATTGACGCGAGCCCCAAGGTCTCGAAGTTGGTTACGTAGTGACTCACCCCCTTCCCGTGACGGCGCTGCAGTCACGGTTAAGGACAATTGCGACAGCTGCCGCTCCACCGTCCCCAGCCGTTCGACCACCGACATGGTGTACCATAGCGCTCCCACCGACAGCGACAAGGCCACCCACACCACTAGCCACAGTGTCTTGTCCTTTTTTCCTATCCGTGCCGTCTCGTCCGCGCTCAGAGATTCCCTGTCACTGCCTCTCGAAACCAGTTTTGCAAAATCAGTCATCAGCTCCCCATCCCCCTAATCTCCGGCCCACCAGATGTATTGCTTAATGTGTCGACAAGTCACTCTCTTCAATAGCTCCAGACTATCAACTCTCAAGATATTGCTTTTATTTTTCCCCATCACAATATGACACACCTGCCGTGGAGTTCGATTGATGTCTGTCACAAGAGAGCATGTGACACGCGTACAGGCTACAGAATAATAGCGACGAAAGACCGGTACCGCCGAAAGATGCAAAAACGCTATTGAATTCCACCGATTCTGCCTAGCACTTTGCGCATTGACAGCCGATCGGAGCTAGTCGCAATGCCAACACGTAAGGCACATGCTGTCTGGAGGAGAACGCTAAAGGAAGGCCGCGGTGAAATGGCAGTGGAGAGCGGCAGCTACAAAGGCGCCTACTCAAGAGCGCCGATCATGAGTTCGGCTAATCCACCCTACTGTTGGCAATAGCCGGGGCCAGATGCAGGTGCTTCAGAGTACCGCCATGCAACATCAGTAACCGGACATAAAAAAGGCCATCTTGCGATGGCCTCTTTGTTCTCATAGCACTGCGTGTGCTTAGCGGCGAGAACCACCGCGGCTAACCGTCAAGGAACGGGAGGCCAGAGATCCGCTGCTGACGGTCATACGGCTGGAGCCGCTCATCGTTGTGGTATCGGTATCCACGCTCACCGCACTACCACCCATATCCGTGGTGGTGTCGTCGGTCGTATCGTCATAACGGTTTACCGAGTCGGCGCCATCCCCGTACTGAACCAGGTCCATAAAGACATCCTGGTCATCCTCGATAGCACTGTTGTGAATATCGTTTGGCATGTTGGCCGAGCCAGCACCCCAGACGCTGTTATGGTCGGCATAGGCCGAAGAAGCGGCAAAAAAACCACCAGCTACAAGCAGTGCAATAACGGATTTCTTACTCATCGTCTCTACTCCTGTCATGAACAAAAACTGTGTTACACCCGCTATAACGCGTTGGCGCCCTGTCGGTTGACATCAATCGCCTCCAACTCCCGACACCGTGACATTCGTCACAGGGAGCAACCCATGCAGACAGGGAGAAAACGACTAATCTTCCATCAAGTGAGCTTTACTGGAGAATCGAGATGAAGCGGAAAATCGTTACCGTCACGCTGGCCGCCCTCTGCCTGTCGCTGGCGGGCTGTGCGGCCCAGGGACCACGCGAGGAGTCGGGCATGGTGATTGGCGGCATACTGGGCGGGATGCTCGGTGCTCAGGCCGGTGACCGTCATCTGAGACCCGTTGCGATTATCGCCGGCACTCTGATTGGAGCATCGATCGGTGGCTCCATCGGTGCCTATATGGACGAGACCGACCGGCTACGTGCGGGACAGAGCCTGGAAAGCGTACGCACCGGTGTCTCCTCCACCTGGCGCAATCCCGACACCGGTGTACAGTACCAGTTCACCCCCACCAGCACCTATGAGACCGCGCAAGGACCCTGCCGGGAATACACCATGGACGCCCTCATCGGCGGGCGACGTGAGCAGGTCTACGGTACCGCCTGCCGTCAGGCCGACGGCAGCTGGAAAATAGTGAACTGACCCGGGAGTGACTAAAGGAAATCTGTGCCGCCAGCCCCATCCGTCATTGGGAGTAATAACCATCAATAACAGGAGAGAGCATCATGTGCGGTATTCGTTCCACCCCCTTCTCCCTGCTTGCCGGGTGTATGCTGCTACTGCTTGGCCTGCAGCAGGCCATGGCAATGCCAGTGTTTGCCCGCAAGTACGATATGAGCTGCACCGCGTGCCATGCCGCCTTCCCCCGGCTCAACGAATTCGGCAAGCAGTTTCTCGCGCAGAACATGCGCCTGGGCAACTGGAAAGAGGCTTCCACCAGAAAGACCGGCGATCCGCGTCTCGCCTTACCCGAATCGGTCCCCCTGGCGCTGCGTGCCCAGGCCTATACCCAGTTCCGCGACAATGCCACCGGCAGTGACGGTAGCACGGTATACGACAGCCGCTTCGACTTCCAGTCCCCCTATCTGATCAAATTGCTGTCCAGCGCGCCGCTGTCTGATCATGTCACCTTCTATGGCTACGGCATCATGGCCGAAAAGGGAAACAACGGTGAGTTTCTGATCGAGGATGCCTGGTTCAGCCACGACAATCTGTTCGGCAGCGGCACCAAGCTGATGCTCGGTCAATTCCAGGTCTCCGATCTGATGTTTCCACGCGAGACCCGCCTTACCTTCCAGGATTTCATGGTCTACCGCATGGCGGGTATCACCTATGATCGCGGCCTCATCCTCGATCGCGGCTTCGGCCCAATCGACTTCGCCGTCGGCGCAGTCAATGGCAATGGTGTCAGTTCCAGCGCCTCCGTCAGCTCCACCGGCTACCGCCGATCCGATGCCCTGTTTGATAACGACTCTTCCAAGTCGGTCTTCGCCCGCGTGGGCACCGAGATCGGGGGGGTCTCGATCGGCCTGTTCGCCCTGACAGGACGTGAACGCTTTGACGGTACGCTGGTTGGCACCAACTACGTTGAAAACAACTGGGACAGCGAAAAGCGCATCGGTGGCATCGACCTCTCGGGCAAGGTGGGCTACAACCTCTACTGGTTCTTTCAGGGGCTGGTCAATGAGTGGGACGATGTCATTGAGCGCGACAGGACTTATCAGTGGAACGGCCTGTTCTTCGGCATCGATTACATCCACAGTCCCGAGTGGGCTTATTCCGTGCTCTACAACCGTACCGATGCGGGCGATCTGGATGGCACCGGCACCGTCTACAACGGCATCGACATGAACAGCCTCACCCTGAGCGCTTCGTACTACTTCATGACCAACGTCAAGCTGATCCTCGAAGGCAACATCGATATGCTCGATACCGATTGGGAAAGGAACGGTCATAATGGCACCGACAGCTATGCCCTGATCGGTTTCGACGCCGGTTTCTAATCGAACGTCAGGAATAGGACAACAAGCTCAGCGGCCAATGCCTCCTTGCGTTGGCCGCCGACATCATGAGGCCACTTGAACCCGTTCATTCTTCTAGTGTTTATCTGCCATCCGGCGCGCCCCTCATTAACAATCGACAAGACATCTTTGGGCTGGCTTCACAGCAACACGTTGTACCAAAGCGGGACAGTAACCAGGGATAGCAAACTGCTGGCAGAAAAGGCTAAAGCATACGAACTGTTATCTAACTTGTAACGATCACACATCAGGAATCCAAAGAGCGTTGCCGGCAGCATACTGTTCAGCTGCAGGGCTTTGGTCGTTTGCACACCGGCACTTCCGAACAAAGCCACCATACCCCACATTAGGACCGGGATCAGCGCCAACTGCACCACCACCACGGGAAGCACATCAAGAAGCTGGCCGTTCCAGGCCTTTGTCCAGTTCAACGACAACCCCACGGCGATCAACAGGAGCGGGACAAGTGCCGCGAAGAGCATCGTCTCTATCTGCTCAGCCCAGGAGGGTATGTTGAGTCCGGCGAGGTTGAAAACCAGCCCGATAACTGCTGCGACAAGTACCGGTTCCTTGAACCACACGGAATAATCCTTGAACACGGCGGTGGCGGTTTTGGCCAGCGAGCTCTTGCCGCTCGCCGTGAAATGCTTCGCGAATATCGTACCCACGGTAAATAGCAGGATCACATTCGCCACAAGCATGTACTCGACGGCAACCCGCATGGTCCAGTCGGCAAACATCATTTTATTCAATGGCAGGCCTAGAAAAAGCACGTTGCCGAAGACTGCGGCCAGAAGGAATGCCCCTTTGGTTTTTGCCGCGAGTTTGGTCTTTCCCAACCAGAACCAGGTCACCGCCAGTGCAATCAATGTGGTTGCCAGCACGTAAAGCAGAATGCGCAGGGCCGCATCGTTTAACGGTAACCGCTGCACAGTGAAAAGCACCACCAGCGGCAACAAGACCCAAAGCACCAGCGTGATTATCGATTTTTGCAATGCATCCGCCGTGGTTTCATTCGGGGTAAAGTACCGCCAGGCACTTCCCACAGCGATAAAGAGTCCCAACGACAGGTAGATGTTAAGCATGTCCCCTCCTTGTTGATTATTATCGGGTTGCGATTTTTCATCTTGCCGCATCTGGTGAAAATTGATCGTGAGCGAGATCACAGTCGATCACGCTATGGGCACGACAGTGACAAATGCTTTCATCTATTTGTGATACCTCACGAGGAGGGATAATGGGAAGTGCAAGAAAGGAATAATTGCGTAGAAAAAGACGGTGGCACGACCGAGAAAGAGTCGCACGCTAGCGACCCCTTCCCTTGGTTCATCCACGATTGGGTTATATCTAGCCGCCGACCAACTGGCCGATCAACGGGTTGATATGCTGGCTCGTCATCTTTTGGTAGCCCCTGGCCGAGGGATGCATCTCATCACGCCAGTCACCATCTATACGGCGATAATCCGGCGCCACGATCTCCAGCGTGCCGCGGGTGTCGGCGACATGAAAATTCTCCTCTTCCGCAGCAAGCTGATGGAGCATGGCACTCATCTCATCGATCAGAATCCAGATCGAGCGTTTCTGCATTTCCGGATCATCAATGCCGAGCCGCTGATACCTGGGATGGATCCAGGATTGTTCCGCCACATCGAAGCCCAGGATGGTGGCCGGATGATGACGAGGAACCACATAGTCATAGGTCTGCACCAGAATCGGCGTATCGTGGTTAAGTTCGGTGGAGTTACGCAGATCGATATAGCGTTTGAAATAGGACTTTAGCTCGTTGAGCTTTTCGCCGAGCGCAACCCGATCCACATAATCCTCGGGATCGGTAGAAGAGTGACCGGGATTCCGGATCGCCTCTTTGAAGATCCAGCCAATCAGATCGTTGCCGCCTCCCACCAGAAATAACACGTCCCACTTGTAGCCCCATTGTTCGGTATCGATCAGTTTCTTGAACAGCTCAAACTGCTGCCCCTGACTGATATCGATCATCTGATCGCCTGTCCAGGCCAGATTCAGCACCACCGACATATCATCGGGAACTTCCACGAAGGTGGCGAGATTCCCCGTAGTGGGCAAAGGATAGGAGGCCCAGGAGTCGCCCTCGACCAGAATCCGCTTCTCGCCAGGAAAACCCTCCGTAACCAGCGATTCATAAAGATTGGAAAGGTCAATTGCGGTGAGATAACGTGCAGACATAAAGCCTCCTTGCAAATAATTGAATGATATTGGTTATCGGATCAGTTCCCAGCCAACCAAGCCGTTGACCATCTCGGCAACGGCATCGATGGCGGCATTAATGGCACGCTCTGCCAGTACCAGGCTGATCCCCTCGATCGCGGTAATGACCATTTGCATCGAACGCTGGTGCATGCGAAGCAACACCCGACCTTGCTCTTCGCTAATGGTTTCCGTCTCTGCCCACAGTGCAATTTCAGCGATATTGGCCGCGAACTTGCGTGACTCGCTTTCGGCAAAGACTTTTGCCTCCTCCCACTTGTCGCCCAGCGCAACCTTCACCGCTTCGCTGATTTTGGCGGTTATGTCATTGATGTGCTGCTCGTTCATTTTCTCCCTCCCCCCTTACAGCCTGTCCTCAATAGGTATTCTGCAGCACGCAGCAACTCGTCCGGCACCGCTTCATTCAGGTTGCTGCTGGTTCCACTTCAAATAGACCAGATGCTTGACAATGGCACGATAGGACATGGCAAACGCTTCTGAGGCACTAGCCATGACCTTCTCATTAAAGGGCGTTTGGTGCAGGGTTTCGAGGTCGCGGTACTGTTCCTGGAGCATCTTTAGATTATCCACCAGCGGGGTTTTCTTCAAACCGCTCTCCAACACCTCAGCCCGAACGATCAGCGCATCCAGCTTGCCATGGGTTTCAGGATAAAATTGCTTCAGGTGTTCGTAGGAACCTTCGCCATTACCGCGCTGGGACACAATCACGGATAAATGCGCGCTGGTTACGGACTGGAGCTGGTTGATATTGTTGTCGACGATACTATCGTAAGGTCCCACCAGCTTGGTCTTGAATGTACAGCTGGCGAGTAGCAGTACAGCCAGTACGGTGACGGCGCAAATCCCCTGTGCACCTCGTTGCAGTAAATCCATCACACCTCCTCCTTGTCACCGCACCACCGCTTATTGCAGGCGTTATTATTTTGCGAAAAGCCGGCTCACTGCCTAATGATACCTGCAATCCACCCTTAATCGTATCCCCAGACATTCTCCTGCCTCTGGAGCCCCCCCTCATTGCCAACGAAACAACATCGCGCCCACAGCGAGGAACACGGCACTCATTGCCGCCAGCAGCAGTAATTGCGGCATGACGCCGGCCAGTGTGGCGCCATCGAACATCACCGCACGGGCGGCCGCAATCATGTGAGTCAGGGGAAAGATCTTGGCGAACTGTTGCATCAGGGGGTTGGCACCCTCAAGGGAAAACCATACGCCGGAGAGAAACATCATCGGCCAGCTGATCAGGTTAAGCAGGCCCTCGGCAAGCTCCTCACTGGCGAGCCGTGCGGCGATCACCAGCCCCATGCTGATCATGCAGAACGCGCCCACGGCAAAAACCAGAAATAGCGTCAGATACGATCCGTACATGGCAAAATCGACAAACAGGTTGGTACCGAAAAAGACCACCATCGCCACCGCGATGATCAGCCAGAGGCGGGAAAAGACCTGAGCGGTGAGAAACTCAATGGCCGAGAGCGGTGTGGCCTTCAGGCGCTTGAGCACACCATTCTTGCGATAGCGCACGATGACATAGCCGACACCATAAAGGGCGCTGAACATGATGTTCATGCCGATGACCCCTGGGATCAACCAATCCACATAGCGGATCTGGCGGCCGCTCACCACCTGCTTGGTATATTCTCCCTGCGCACTGCCGAGTAAAATCTTCTCCAGCACGTACCCCCTGGGCGAACTTTCATTGACCCAGTAACGCCGGCTGGCAGTGTCGAGCAGCAAATCGACCTGATGGCGCTCCACCTTGGTAATGGCAGGCGCCAGTTCATCCATAGCGATGAACTGCACATGGTCGGTGGCGAAGAAACCATTGCCGGGATTACTGCCGAAAACGCCCACCTTGTACAACGGCGTGGGCTCCCCTGTGAAGGCAAAGGCGAATCCGGCCACGATGAGCACGGGAAATACCAGGTTCCAGCCCATGGCAGCCCGGTCACGCAAAAACTCCTTGTTGCGCGCCAGAAAGACCGCCAGTAGCCGCTTCAGGCTCATGGGCGAAGCTCCTTACCGGTCAGTTCAAGAAACAGATCGTCGAGGGTTCGTGAACGTACCCGCAGGCGGTCGAGCGAGACCCCGGCCGCCAGCAACTGCTTCACCGTATCGGTGACGGTGCAGGTAAGGATATCGACCGTCTCATTGCCGCGATAGACCGTCAGCGCCAAAGACTGTGCCGCCTCGGTGAAATCCTCCCGCGGTAGCTGGAGGACTACATCGCTGAAATGCTCGGCCAGCAGGGCATCGGGAGAACCCTCGGCGATGATGCGGCCACGATCCATGATCAGGATTTCATCACACAGCTCATACGCCTCTTCCATGTAATGGGTAGTGAGCAGCACGGTCTTGCCGCGGGCCTTGATGGTCCGCACCAGCTCCCAGATATTGCGTCGTGCCTGCGGGTCCAGCCCGGTAGTCGGCTCATCCAGGAACACCACCTCCGGGTCGTTAATCAGGGCAATGGCCAGCAGCAAACGCTGGCGCTGGCCACCCGAGAGCTTGCGGGTGTCGCGATCGAGAAATGTTTCCAGGGAACAGGCCGAGATTAGCTCATCGATGGACATGGAGCGGCTATAGAAACGCTGAAACATGAGCAGCGTCTCGCGCGCCGTAATGAACTCCTGCAGGGCAGTCGATTGAAACATAATGCCCGCTTCATGATGAAACGAAGCATCGAGCGGAGCGCCTTTGTAGCTCAGCGTCCCGGAAGTGGGCTGCTTGATCCCTTCCAGGATCTCCACCGTGGTGGTCTTGCCGGCACCGTTTGGTCCGAGCAGGCCGAAGCAGCTGCCGCGTTCGATAGCGAAGCTGACACCATCAACGGCACGCACGCCCTGATAATCCATTACCAGATTGTCGACCTCGATCAGGGCACTCATGGTGACCGCTTGCCTCGCCAAACGAAAGTACCATCATAAACGCCGCCCCTGCCCTGTCAACAAGCCCTCCCCTGCTTTTCCCAGTAACTGTCAGGTGCCCACTCCAGGGTGCCCCTGGTTAACAATCGCCATCCCTCGCTGTGGTGCCAGCAGTGCCATCCAGCGTGCCAGGGCCGCCTTGCCCACATGGATCTGCGGCTTGTCCTGCTGCAGTCCCTCCAGGCTCACTCTGGCGGCCTCATCGGCACTGATAGCCGGGATATTGGTGGGCAGCTTTCCCTGATGGAAATTCGTATCTACCAGAGTGAGCAATACCTCATGGACCGATAGCGGAGCACCCTGTAGTGCCCAACGCAAGCTTTGACTGTAGGAGTGCAGCGCCGCCTTGGCGGCGGAGTAGAAGGCCTGCTCCGCCTTGGGCAGATAGACCAGGCCAGTGGTCATGTTCACGATGGCCGCCCTTGGCCGTGACATCATATGGGGCAACAAGGCGCCGCATAAGGCGGCCGGCGCGGTAAAATTCAGTGCGGTGTCATAGGCCAGGCCCGCGGCCACCCCCTCGCCTGTCAATAGATTGGTTGGCGTCTTGGCACCCGCATTGTTTATCAGAATATTGAGTTCGGGGTGCCTGTCCACGACACGAGCCACCAGTTCCCGACGCTCGTGCTCATCGGTCACATCGCAGACCTCCGTAACCAGGCCAGGCAGCTCGACCTTGGCCCGCCTCAATTTTTCCTGACTGCGGCCACAGACAATCACGGTATTGTGGGGCAGCAAGCGGCGCGCCATGGCAAAACCGATCCCCTCGCTGCCACCGGTAATCAGGATAGTATTACCTGCAAGCTTCATGATCAGATCCTCCAGATGATGGAAGATCCGAGTATCGCCTGCGCCTCAGCGGTTCGCCTTAACCCGGGTTAATCCCAACCGCCTGCGTATCCGCGAGAGGGCGACTTCGGTAATCCCCAGATAGGAGGCAATGTGATAGTTGGGAATCCGCTCAGCCATGTGGTCGAATTCCTCCAGGAAGCGCAAATAACGCTCTGTCGCCGAAGAAATTAACAGGTCTGCTTCGCGTTGTTCTTTTTTCAGCACCAGCTGCTCCAGCAGACACAGACGCAACCGCTCCCAGTCACGATAGGATTCAGCCAGTACGAGGAAATCGTGATAACGGAGAGACAGGCAGTACGAGGCATCCATTACCTGCACAGAAAAGCGACTCGGCTCGCCGGTCACCAGCGAGAGCATACTGCTCAACACCTGACCGGTTGTAGAGAAGGACTTGTTGAACTCTCGCCCCTTCTCATCGAGATAGTAATAGCGGGCCAGACCGGAGGTCAGAAAATGCAGATCCGTCACCACCTCGCCCGCAAAGATCACATGCTCGCCGGCCGAATGGCGCTTGCAGGAAAACATTCCTGCCGCTGCACTCCAGGCATCATCAGAGAGTGGCACCACCGCCTGCAGGCAATTTCGCAATCGCATCAACGAAGCCGATTTAATTTCATCCATGAGCTACACCTCCCTGGCATCATCCCGGAAATTGATTCGATGGCAGAAAACCCTTGATCACCCTCTTTCCATCAGTGCCCGCAGATCGATCACCGCGGCATTGGCCCGGGAAATATAGTTGGCCATGGTCAGGGAATAATTCGCGACCCAACCAAAGCCACTGCCATTGAGCACCATCGGACTGGAAACCGGGCGCTGCGCCTCTTCCAGTTCACGAATGATCTGGCGCAATGAGGCCAGGGCATTCTTTTTCTCCAGAGTAGCGTGGAAGTCGATTTCGGCGGCACGGAACAGATGCAACAGGGCCCAGACATGGCCGCGAGCCTCGTAAAAGACATCGTCCACTTCCAGCCAGGGGGTCCGGTTGTAGCTCACGCTGGGTGTCGGTGTGCTCTGCTGTGCGGCGGGGTCGTTGGCGAGATTGGTATTCTGCCGTTCCTGACCGACACTCGCCGAAAGGCGCTGGGAGAGACTGCCAAGGCGTTTTTCCACGACCTGTAGCCAGGCATTAAGGTTATCGGCACGAGCAAAAAACTGGGCATCCGCCTCATTATCGTCGAGCAGGCGAACGCGGTAGGCATGCAGATACCTCAGCCCTTCACGATACTCGGACTCGGTGGCGGGCAGCATCCAGGAGTCATTCTGAAAATTGAACTGCGGTTCAGCGCGGGCAAGGTCGGCATCCTCCACGGACTGGGACTGCGAACGGGCATAGTGATTGCGAAGTGCCGCGGCCACATCACGGAGCGCCACCAGGGCACCGAACTCCCAGTTGGGCATATCATCGAGAAACGCAAAGGGCGGCAGCATATCGTTGGAGAGATAACCCCCAGTCTTCTCCAGCAGCGTCTCGCCCAGGGAAATCGCCGCGTTGACAGTGGCACTACCTACGACAGGCGGCTCGCCGCGGTACTCGACTTGAACCGCGAAGGGCTCCGGCTCGTTACTGACCACAAAGGAGGTGATGAGCATTAGCAGCAAAAGAAACAATACGGCAATTGCACCGGGCAGCCGGCCAGCGGCAATCAGCTGTGGGAGTTTCTCGCGCAGTGTAGACATGGCTTTTCTCGTCAGTGGGAACAGGGATAAAGCATAACGCAGAACGCCATTTCTTACAGCACAGGCAGGACGCGCCACCTTATGATTGTAATGTTCGTTGCCTGGCGATGCCCGTCACCGGCGTGCATTACCTGTACTTTCACAGATTTACACTCTACGGCACGGTAGTCATTGGCAAGCGGCCGGTAAATCCGGGCACCTATATAGGGTTGGAGTCAGTGCCATTGGCACTGTGGATTTCTCAGAACTGATTCAGTTTGCTCTTGATCTTTTCCAACTCGGTGGACAATTGCAATCCGAACTTCGAGTCACAGTACTCCAACAGAGGCATGACCTCCCTGCAGAGTTCGAGAGCGTATGGATCAATCGATCCCATCCGACTGCCACGGATAATTTCCAAGGCTGAATTTACATCGGGACTCTCCATCACCACAGTCTCGACCTCACCAAACTGATGCATCGTCTGTGGCTGACCACCTGCCTTGCCTAGCTTGGCTTCTGTATGGAAGTTGACCCGCTCCAGCAGGTCGGAGGATTCAACAGGCTTGATGATAAAGTCGTTGGCGCCGCAGGCATGAGCCCTTTCACGCGTAATGTCATCGTCAGAACTGGTGATAACGACAATCGGAAGATCTCGGATGGCCGGTTTATCAGATGCCCTTATGCGGCAAATCAGGCCGTACCCATCCAGTTTCGGCATCAAGATATCGGTGATGATCATGCTGATACTCGGATTCTGTACCAGCTTTTCCCAGGCATCTTCACCATCCTCGGCCTCAATGACCTCATAATCGGAACGAATGATCATCTTGAGTGAGGCCCGCACTGTACGGGAATCATCCGCGATCATGACGTTTCTTTTTTCCGGCATAATTCTGTCCTGCCTGTTTTGGTTTACTGACCTTTCAGCGCATGAATTTCCGCTCAGGGTCTAACCCGGGAATCCCTCTCTCACCTTACCTATCTATAGTGATTATTCCTAGACGGCCAGTCTTCTACACTCGTGGAATACTGCTCGGGTTCCCGTTGATTTTTATTGCAGGAAAAGCCGTTCGGCTTTCCATCCTCCCAGTGCCTGACCGGCCACCGCAGGTCTGCCCGGGTAATCTATCGTCATTAACCGTGTATTGCCAGCTTTCTCCACGGAGGGGCATCATCCTTTTTGTGCGCTTTCGCACACTTTGCGCGCCACCGACAATATGACCGGGGATTTCGCGCTGATTTATTCCAAAGTGTCTACCAGTTCCTATTGTTTTTCTGTGTCGGTTAACAGAAAAACCCTACCGATTGTCTAGACTCTATACACACAAGAGGAAAAAACAAATACCCCTGGAGGAACAAACAATGAGAACGACAAGGAATAGCAGTGCAACCAGTCAGGCCCTCGACATGATGGCCCAATCCACCCGTGACACACTTCCGGAGGACGCTATGAAAAAGAACGACAAAGCACACAAACAAAACCCCGGCTACGCCTCACAACTGACCATGGCAGTGCGTGATGGTCTGATCACACTGGCAGGCATCGGCGTTGCAGCAGGAAGTATCCTGAACGACGAGCTCACCATGTGGTGGGTGGGCGCGTAAAAAAGTAAAGGGGCACAGGGGTGTCATCCCTGTGCCCCAACTTTATTTTCTGCCTGACACCAATAACCTCCGCATCTTTTCATGAGTCAAGATGCCCAGGGGTTACGCGAGTTCAATACCGCACTTACCATCCCCAGACCACTCCCTCGAGCAGGCCGCTGATCCCTGCATAATCTGCTTTCTTTTACGACACAAAGACTCTTCCCTTCTGTGCAAAACTATCGGTATTCGGTTTAAGACTAAGATCCCCCTGCCGCAGCACAGCCGCAACCCTATCAACCTGTTCCGGACTCAGCTTACGGCTCACACTGATGCCCTGGTTGGGAAACTGGCGTGTTTTGTGTTTTGTATACCACCTTGAGGCTGGCTCGCTGTTCACCACTCAGCATCCTCTCAAAGAACTTGTCACGAAGCACCGTGGCCGCGCAATGACCATCTTCCAATCCTTTCAAAACATCCCCCATGCTGCCACGGATGGCCTCTACGACAGGCACCGCGACCTCATTTTGCAACAGATCAAGCAGCACAGATGCAGTAAGTTTGGGACTGGCGAGGGCATTCACCTTGATCGAGCGCAAAGATTTGACGCTGTGTATCTGTTTATTCTCTTTTTTAATCACGATATGGAATACCAAATGACAGGGCCGACGTGCAACAGGTTGGTGGCCCTTGCGCTTGACGCGCCATGTTGTCCTTTGACTCGCTTGATGTCACCTTACGAATCGCATGGCTTTTGTTAAACAATGTTAAATATAGGGGATTTAACGCCTTTCTACGTTACGCCGGGCAAGCGCTATCAGAGGTCAGATCCAGTCCTTACTGATTCCTCTGTTGCTCGCGATAGTACCCCCTTTTACTAGCAGCCATAGGCAGGCTGATAGCTCGGCAATCAGTGGCACAATGTAGAAAGGCTGCACCAGGTCATGCTGTTCCGGTAGGAGAAAACGCACCACACTCCCGGCAAGATAGACCAGGGCCGCGGCGATAAGCCCATAGCCTAACGCTGAAGGGAAATAGCTGGCCTGGACCATCAGGCTGCCAAGAACAAGCGTGGACACACCAAAGAAGAGAAGCCCAAGGTCATAGCCGTAACTGTGTAACTGCAAAAACAGGCTCGCCAGTGCGTTGAGCTGCTCCTGGCCAAACACAACACTAAATTGTTCCCCCTGCAAAAGGAGCTGTGCGGCGTGGTAATTGAGCAGATTCAGCCCCAAAACCGATGCCTGGGTAAGTCGGAATGCCGCAGCCGTGAGTGAGAGGGTATGGTTGACCGGGTTGAGCAATACATAGAAAAGCACTGCTATCGCAACATCACACAACAGCATCAGTGCATCCAGAGCAAAACCCAAACGAAAAAGCCCCGGCGATGCGATAATGTTGGCGGCAGTTGCAGTGGCATCATTCGCCACAACAAGACTGCCGCGAACAAATACTTCACTGCTGATGCCGCAGACAATAATCACCAGATAGAGCAAGCCAGCCGTTCTGGCTAGCCTAGGAAAATCATTCATTCTCATCCCCCACTTAACCTACTCTAACGCATGCAAGGAATTCATTGTGAACATGAAGGTAAAAACCGGTAAGTGACGACCCTCAAAAGCCAAGCCGTCAGTAGGCAAAATGACCCAGTTAATCGGGATAAACAGGAATAAAGTTTAACAGATACATCCACCATCCTTGAGATGAAAACATTCAGTGGTAAACCTGTACTACTCTCCCATAGCTCCAGGACAAACCAGATCTTCGCTCTCTTTTCCGCAACATCCAGCGATTCACACGGATTGCTCTGTATGCCAGCCAAAGGATTTCCTGCTGTTCACGTAACATACCATCCTACTTTGAGGAGATCATATCCTGCTGAGAGCGCAATAAACTCCCCATTTCATATCCTGATAAACACCCCATCAACATGCACATTCTGTTCCGGCTCTGTTTAAATCGCCGCTGTTTACCCATCAACTTTTGTGCTACCGCATCCACTAGCGATTTTCATTAAACTATCACGCCACTCAGTATTTGGCACATCCTGACGGATAGACTGATAACGACCGACCTCGTTTTCATACCAGCTCGTCGCACCCTCATTGGGCTCATGCTCGAAGGCCCACCAGGCACCGTTTGCATCCTGTGCAATCCATCGAGCCCAGGCAGGGATATTCTTAAAATCAGAAACACTTAGCATGGCATGATAGTTATTATTGGCCCTGCTCGAGAGAAGCGATAACAGTCGAAGGTTACAGCTTATAACAAAGCTTCTGCCCCTCTATAACTATTCTTTTTTCCGCTAAAAGCGACTGCTAAAGCGCATCATTCCACCATCCACGGGGTCCGACTCAAGCTCGTCAAGATTCCACGATAAAGTCAAATTCAATGCACTCTCCCTGTCAACGGAGAACAATTCCCAGCCAGTGGTTAGCTTGGCCTCTATCTTGTCCCGTTTAGTATCTTCAACCGATTCAGCCACATAATCATTGCCCTTGGTTGAATTTCCAACGTACAGCCCAAGCTCCCAGGCCTGGTGCGGCTTGTAGGGATGAAGGTAGACGGTATAGGCCTGATACGTCTTGTAGAGAAAGTCAAAGGAGGTGGTAAGGTCTGCAGGGTTACGCTCGTCATTACGAAAATCGTCATAACGTACACCTACGGTCCACTCATCCACGCCATCCACCATCGTGAACCAATAGCCTTCAACGGAGAGATAGCGAATATCCTGAGTTCGGTAAGAAAGACCGTCATCCAGGCCCTGGCGAGTTTCGAATCCTCGTACTGATATACCGTAGTTCTGCGCGTAGTCGGCACGGTAGTCGAAGGTGGCGCGGTAGCTGCGGTTTTCATAGGCAAATACCGATATCTGGTCATCCAGAACAAACTCCAGCGGTTTGTTGTCTTGCCACCATAAACGTAGCTTGTAACGATCCGCCCACAGGTAGGCCGCCTCCACTGTCCACTGGGTCGGCTTGCTGCGGTAGTATGAGCCATCCTGGATATTTTTCTCGTTGTAGTACTGATCCGGACTCAGCCATGCCAGATGCAGATAATTCCAGGGACGCTGCCCCAGTGTTGCAGCCAACCCAATGTCAGCCTCACGTTTGGCATACTCGGGAGACCCGATCAAGGATAGGGAGGCGGGCCACCCCTCTGGCCGAAGCTCGACCTCAAACAAGGGCCTTTGCACCTCCCGGCTTTCGTAAAGCTCCTCCTCTGACCACCACAGCCTGATATTGACATTCGGCGTGACTTCTCGTTTCAGACGGAGATCCGAGGATACATAGAGGAGATTGTGATCGAAGCTTCCCCCGGTGGCACGAAAACCATTCTCAACCTCGTACCACTTGATATCCTCGGAGGGGCGAAACTGATAAGCGTTGATATCGAGAAAACTCTCGAAACTGAAAACGATATCCTCCAGCGTTGGCTCTCCATCCCAGCTGGCCAATGCTGACCGGAATGGAGCGGTTGCAAGTAACAATGCTGACACAGTCACGTACCAGTTACTCAAGCATCTATGGGTTCTGAACTCAATCACCTTTGCCCTTTACCTCCCTGCCACCAATTGAGTGTTCCCATTCCGGTCTCAGGTCGGAGCAGATTACTCTCTGATACTTGCGTTAATCGCCCCCTGACCCAGTTTATGCTGATAACTCTAGTTGGTTTTCTGATGAGATAAAGGGTAGCCTCCCTTTTTAATGAATGTTTTCGAAGCGTTAGTGCTGGCTCTTGCTGGTGACTATTGGCATTTTTACTAAACCCTCACTTCGAACAAAGCCTCTCTGGTCACCACATCGGCTAAGGGTTCTATAGAAAGGCGTCGCCACATTCAGGAATTACCGCGCCACCAATCCAACCTAAGTAAAAACAACCCATGACTCCACAGTTCCCTGGCCAAAGCAGGAGTTAATAAAATCGCTCCAACTGCTGCCCAACACCCATTTCCATACCATGGGATGTTTGTTTTCCACGTGCAGCAGCTCCATTGTATTCAATAGATAGTCTATCCCTGTTAATCCCAGCCTCTCGACTGCCTTGTTTCAACATTACATTGGGTACTGCCCATTGTGGTTTTGGATTGTCTTCTCGCTTTTCCTAGCTTCGATTCATCTATTATTCTAAAAGTGGTAACTTATCCCCACTCGGGTAACTGGCACGGATACCCCAGTATGTTTTGACGTACTAGTTTCCATGCGATCGACTCTTATGCCAGCGGCACCCTCGACACTAAACCTCTGCGAAAGACCTTTTTCAACACCGTACATCAACTCAACGCCAACAATGACAGGATC
>JBFEWO010000104.1:0-9829 GCA_041546305.1 Thiohalomonadaceae bacterium
CCACTGCCCCGAGCGGTTTCATGGTAACGGCGGGTCAGCCCGTTGCACTCTATGGCCCAGTGTTTCATGTGGACCTCAGGATGCGTGCGGCCGCACGTCGCGCGGCGATACGTGCCGGCAGGTAGGCCGAAAACAGCGCCATCATCAGTGCCAGCAGGCCGGGCTGCCACAGGCCTTCCAGGGTCACCCGCGGGTGTACCAGGCCGGTCATAACGAAATACTGATTTGAAGAGGTCATAGCGGAGAAATCGATGCCCCATAGGGCCAGCAGTTCAGCGCCGCCCCACCCCAGAAGGAGGCCGCCGATGGTTGCGACCAGGCAGATGATGAAACTTTCAAGGAAGACCAGTTGCAGCACCTCGCGTGGCGTCACTCCCATGGCCTTGAGAATGCCGAACTCGTGAAAGCGTTCCATGACGGTGAGAACGAAGATGTTGCCGATGCCGAGGCCCACCAGGATGAAGACGAAGATCATCACCAGGGTGACCGAGACATCATTCATTTCAATCAGCTGTACCAGGTCAGGGCGCAGGCTGCGCCAGGAGGTGAAACGCATCCCCGGCGGCAATAAAGAATCGAAAGCCTCGAGTTGCTTTACCGCATCGTGAGCGGCAAAGAATAGTGCCAGCTCCCCGGTTGCCTGGATGCGCCCGTGCTTGGATAGCATGCCCAAGGGCAGATAGGCGGCATGGGCATCGTACCGGGAGATATGGGTGCGAAACAGACCGCTGATACGGAACTCGCCAAGGAAATCGTCGCTGCCAAGAAGCAGCGAGACCGTATCGCCTGTTCTGGCCTTCAGGCGCTCCGCAGCCTCAACCCCCAGTAGGAGTTCCCGATGCCCTTCCCGCGGGTAGTGGCCGGTGACCAGCCGACGCGGGACGGCGGCATGGGCCTGTTCAAGGTCCGGATTCACCGCATAGACGGTGAGACCGACGCTGTTAACGCCGTGTAGGCCCAGGGCGGTGAGCCGGTAGCGGGGCAGGGCCGCTGTAATCGCCGGGTGTTGTGTCAGCGGGTCGGTCAGTGACTCCGGGGCCAGGCCCTCGGCGCTGGCGAAGGCCTCACCATGGTGCAGCGCGGTGGTGTTGAGCACCATTGCGTCGTTCACCCCGGCTGCGATGGCATGTATCAGCACCAGCACCGAGGTACCGATGAGAATAAACAGTCCCGAGGCCAGTGAACGGCGCCGGTGGCGGTGGATAAAACGCAGCGCCAGGCTAAGCCAGGTACCAGGCAGTGCCCCCTCACTCCAGATCAAGGGTGATCTCCGGATGGCCGAGAAGGCGCAGCAGAAGTTCGACCAGAGAATGGCCAATGTGGCCATCGAGTGGGTAGCCAGCATCGCTCAGCAGCAGTAGTGATTGACGGAACTGTTGCTGCAATTCGGCGCGCGCCTTGGCATAGGCGCGGGGGAACTGTTGGTAAAGCTGTGGATCGTTACGCCGCTCGCCCAGTGAATCGGCCTCCAGCATCTCCTGCAGTGCAGTCCGTTCGCATGTATCCTCACCGTAAAGCACATGGGCAGCGAGATAGTTGTACTTCCGCGCCTCGATGTCCTGGCCGAGATCGTTCAGGTCATCCACGATCTGGCAGGCGAGACCGAAGTGCATCAGGCCGTTCTCGATTTGCGCCAGCGTAGGATTTCCTTCGCGGATATCCCCCAGTGCCCGTGGTGCGGCCAGCGGGGCGGTGAAAAGCAGGGCCGTCTTGGCACGGTGGATGCGGTTGAGTATCTCGTCGGGAAGCAGATTGTAATCGACGCCCCCCTCCTCTTCGGCCTCCTCTCGGCCACTCTCGCTCAAGGCGGCGAGACTGGTGTGGAGCAGCAGCTCCATCTCTTGCTCATCGATAACCCCCTGCTTGCGGGCCTCGAGCAGCAAGCGAAAGAAGATCCGATCAGCCACCAACAGAGTATGTACCGATTTGAAGACTTGTGCCTGCTCCGGCAGGTCAGTGAGCAGGGTCTCCTTCAGTTCGTTATCCAGCAGGTTGTCGCAGGCGGTGACCCAGCTGCGCAGGCAGTGGTTGATGCGGGCGTAGAGCGCTAGCCGTGGGGCCGGGATGCCCAGACGCATGAACGCGGCGATAAACATCACCGAAAAAAAGTTTCGCCCAAGGCCCACCAGCTCTCGCGGCATCGGCCGCAGGGCGATGCCACTGCCCTCGAGCAGCACACCAGCCTCACGCCAGAAGTCTTCTACTGCCTCCTGCTGAACCTTCAGGCCTTTGCGAAACAAGTTCAGATTGAGAAGAAAATCGAAATTCGGCATAGTCACGGAGCGCTGGAGGGCAAACAGGTAAAAGTGTACAAAGCGAACCTTTGACTTTTCTTAAGGCCACAGTTTACCCCTGAGGACGGCTTCTGGGTAAGCCGAGGAACTTTGCTGTCATTCGGGGCCTTGCGTTGGACGACACGGCACAGGAGCACGTATGAACCTCAAGAACCTGCATCACATCTATACCACCTCACCCGCGGCGTTTGCCAGGCTGGCGGAGCAGCATGGGCTTGATCCCGTCGTTTCCCTGGGGGTAGTCAAACTACTGATAGCCAATGACGGCAATCTGGCGAGTCTATCACTGAGGCAAAAGGAGCACTTCGAGCTGTCGATCCGGCCGCTGATTGAGTAATGGCCCGGGCTTGCCTGGGACGTTTGTTATTTCAGGGGGAGATAGATGTCGGTGATTAATTCGTGCTCAGCAGTCATTGGCATGAGCTTCAGGTAGTGGAAAAACATCGGGTAGTCACGTAATTCCTCTCCACTTATTGGTAGCCACTCACGATAAAGGTAGTCAGTGCTGTCGGCGATGCGATCAGTGGAGCCGAAGTGGCCTGGCGTAACACCGCACATAGCCCGCTGGGGATGATTTTATTGACCACGCCTTGGGGATTCTCCGCAACTTGTTGCGAGACCGAACCACAAATATCTAAGCGGTATTCATCGGAAGGTGTGGTCTGCGGGTCGTCATAGGCGATGCCAAAAGTATGACTTGTCGTAACTGGTGAGAGTCCGGTGCTCTTCCGCCAGGTGATAAACTGCATGACTGAGTCGTTAACGAGGTTTGGATCACCTCGGTGCTCGAGTACCGCAATCCAGCTATCAGGAAAATCAACGATATCCACATTCATTGCTCCACACTCCTTATGTACTGGTAGTTGCATTTTCTCGTTCCATGGCTCCCAGACCGGATCGCTCCTGAATTGAGACGGCGTCTGTCCAAAGCATCTCTTGAACGCGCGTGAGAATGACTCCGGGTTTTCAAAACCGGCGTCCAGGGAAATATCGATAATACGTCGTCGTGTGCTGAAAACGAGCTGATAAGAAGCACGCCGAAGTCGCATCAGTTGGATGTAGCGCGATACGCTCAGACCGGAATACTCGGAAAACTGCCTATGAAAGTGATATAGGGAAAAGTTCGCCACCTGACTCAAACGATTTACGGTCAGGTGTTCATCGAGATGCCTGTCGATAAAGTCAAACACCCGTTTGAATCGTTCCCGATATAATTCAGCCGATTTCATGCTCACTGCATCGCCTCCTCAATAACCACATACTAACCGCACCGTATGTGTAAAACCTGACCGAAATTGCTTCCCTGGCTTGGAAGCAATGATGACAGTGGCTGAAGCTTGCATTGCAGGCTGCCTTTGCTCTTGCTTGTTGCAAGTCACGTCCGGTTCTTGACCGGGTGGTTCTTTTCTGTAGACAATCGGTTCATAGCGTCGATTACAGGGAGGTAAGACATATGTCCAGGACACCGGAGGTCGGGTTTACGCCAAAGAGGACCGCATTTCTTGTGGTGCACGGCGTCGGCCAGCACGAAAAATACGAAACGCTGGCAACTTTTTCTGCAGGACTGATGCAATCGATGCAGCTCGATGGTCCGCCAAGACGGATTCTTGTTCCGTTTGAAAACGGCGTTGAGAGCGCCCTTTCCTTTCACAGCAAAGATCATCGCGTCGATATCTTCGAATATTATTACCAGCCAAGCCTTCAGGGTGCCGTTCGGATGTCCGATGTCACCGGCTTTCTCTTTAAAACCATCGAGCGTGTCAAAAGGCTCTACAAGCGGTTTGATTTCAGTAGCGAAAGGGAGGCGAACGCCGCCGAGCATGGCAGCAAACAGAAAGCCGATGGAGAGCTGATTGCCTGGTACTATCTGCTCAGGAATCCGAAATCCCTGCCCTCGTTTTTATTGCTGTGTGCCGCCAGCGGGCTTTATCACCTCTGGACGGTAATGCCAAGGCTGCTGCAGCGGCCGCTAGAACGGCTCGGTTCGCTGGTGATCGAAGATTATGTGCTGGAAGTGGGTGGTGACCTGGTCGCCTACCTCGCCATCGACCCGAAGGCCCGTTTGAACGGCAAGCGTCATGAGATCCTTGAAGGATGTGAACAGCGGATCAAGGCGCTGCTGCAAAAGGCGAGCACGGACGGTTATGACCAGGTGGTGGTGGCAGGGCATTCGCTGGGAAGTGTCGTGTCATACGATGCACTCGGGCGCATTGCCAAGGATGTTGTCTGCAAGCGCTTTGACCCGCAACTGTGCGACAAACTCGGCGGTTTTGTCACTTTTGGTTCGCCCCTCGACAAGGTGGCTTATGTGTTCTGGCCGGGCCTGGATGGTGACGACAAGGAGCACCAAAGCGAATGGGAGAGGCTCCGGGATAATCTCTACACCGGCATGTTGCCGCATTTCTATGGCATCAGAAGCAGCCGGGCGCTGGAGTTGAGCTCCGATGTCTTGCAGCCGAAAAGTTCGGCGTTGGAGGAGATCAAGTGGATCAATTATTACAGTGATCGCGATCTGATCGCGGGTCACCTGGATGCCTATGACGATGTGAAAAATATCAAGATTGGTGAGGCCGATGAGGATATCGATCTCTGGAAGGCCTTCTCCGATCACAGCGTCTATTGGGAAAGCAGGGAAATGTTCGACAGTGTGGTGGCGGAGTTTCTTGGGGAGGTACATGTTATGCCGCGTCACGGTAGCATTAGCGTTTCATCGCAGCAAAAAAACGACTTTACGACTTCTTCACAGCCCAACGGTTTTTTCACGGAAAAACGACATCCGCTGGTGCTGGGACATCGCGGCGTACCGCTGCTGCATCAGGAAAACACGCTGGCGGGATTTCGTCGCGCACTGGAGCTGGGGATCGATGGTGTGGAGTTCGATGTTTTCAAGACGCGTGATGACCGGATTGTGGTCTTTCATGACGAGGACACGGAACGGCTCACCGGGGTCAAGGGGAAGATCACTGAAATGAGCTGGGATGAGGTATCTCGGTTGCGGATACAAAAGCGCGTCGATATGGGGGGCGGGCAGATAGTTACCTATCCGACCGAACAGCAAATCCCCCTGCTGGAGGAGGTGCTGGATGAGTTCAACGGCAAGTTGCTAATGAATATCGAGATGAAGGCCTATGCCCCCAGCTGGCGTCGTCGGCACACCGGTACTGAAGTGGCCCGTATCATCCGTCGATGCGGTGCGGCAAACTCGGTGATCATCACCTCATTTGATTTTTTCATGCTCTATTATCTGGAAAAGGAGTTCCCCGGCCTCCATTCGGGCTTCGCCTATGACGATGGCATGATGGATAACGCCATTGGCGAGTGGTTTAACAAAGTGCCTGAAATCGGGACGGATCTGTCGAAAGCGCCGGGTAACCAGAACGACATCAGCTTCCTCAACTTCGTGCTCGAGGCTAACGCCGTCGGGGCTGCTATCGGCTCCACGCTGGTGGATGTGGAGTACTCCCTGATCGATAGCGATACGGTGGCCAAGTTCAAGGGGAAGGGGATGTTGACGGGGGCCTATACGGTGTTCCCCCTTGATACCCGCTACACGCGCTTCCCGGATGAGGATCAGCTCAAGGTGGTGCAGCGCCTGATGCAGCAGCAGGTCGACTGGATGGAGACCGATGACCCGGAGAAGCTCCTGGAGATTTATGCGCGCAAGGCGGGGTAGCCAGGGGGAACTAGTGTTCAGGGACGAGAGGCGTCGAATGCAAGGTTATCTGCGCTTGTCAGGATAGAGGCGATTAGCTGTTTCAGTCGCTCAACCTGGATGGGTTTGTGGATGACCGCGTTCATTCCCGCCTCCTTGCAGGCGGCCTGTTGTTCGGGCAACACGTGGGCGGTGAGACCGATCACCGGAACCGAGACCCCGGTTGAACGCAGGCGACGGGTTGCTTCCAGGCCGTCCATCACCGGCATACCCAGGTCCATCAACACCACATCGAATGTTTCGTTGCCGACCCGGGCCAGTGCGGCTGCGCCATTGTCGACCGCAGTTACCTGATGGCCGTCGCGGGAGAGCAGTTCGCTTGCCACCAGTCGGTTTATCCGGTCATCGTCCACCACAAGGATATTGAGAACTGGCAGGTGGGTGTCCTCTGTTTCGGCAGTTTCCCTTAGCATTGCCACTTCTGGGAGGGGCACCTCGAATGTAAAACGACTGCCTCGTCCTGGCTGGCTATCAACCCGGATCTCGCCGCCCATCAGGGTGACCAGCTCGCTGGCAATGGCGAGCCCCAGCCCGCTCCCGCCATACCGTCGGGTGATGGTGTTGTCAGCCTGATGAAACCGGTCAAACAGGTGCTTGAGTGCCTCCGCTTCAATACCGATGCCCGTGTCTGTGACTGAGAAGCGCAAGCAGTGCCCTGCACTATCCTTGGAACGGGACTCCAGTTGCAGGGTGACCTCACCCTGCTCGGTAAACTTGATGGCATTGCCAATGAGGTTGAGCAGTACCTGGCGAAGCCGCCCGGCATCCCCCCGCAGTAGCGTCGGTACTTCGGGGGTGATGAATGCTTGCAGACGCAGGCCTTTTTTTTCCGCCTGTGTCGACATCAGCAATATCAATTCATCGAGCAGCTGGCGTGGGTCGAAATTTCGTATTTCCAGGTTGGTACGTTTCGCTTCCAGGCGGGAATAATCGAGAATGTCATCTAGCAGGCTGAGCAGGGCCGTTCCGCTTTGTTTGATATTCTGCAGATAAGAGCGCTGTTTTTGGTCGAGCTGGGTGTCACCCAGCACATCCACCATTCCCAGGACACCATTTAGCGGAGTGCGGATTTCATGGCTCATGTTGGCGAGGAAAGCCGACTTGGCCGCGTTGTCGGCCAGTGCGGCCTCTTTTTCGCGATGCAGGCGACGTACCCTGTCGGCCAGCGCCAGCGAGAGGAAGAACATCTCGAACAAGACAGCCCAGAGAGCCCAGATGCCCGCATCGATGGTGAGCTCCATCAGCCCGAGCACTCCGAGCATACCTTTGGCGGTCATGGCCACCAGGCCCCCCCAGCCAATCAGAATAAAGTAAGCCTCGCGCTTTTTTCTTCGCACGGCTGTCAGAGCGGCGGTAATTACCAGTATGGCTAGGACCAAGTGGCTGGCGCGGACCACGGTGAGAAATTGATGCGGCTCCAGGATGAAAAATAACAGGGGTGAGAGCAGCATGACGCCGATGAACAGACGGTAAACACGGGCCAGTCGGGGAGCCAGAACGGGCAGCTCCAGGAAGGTGTAGATAAACAGTGCGCCGAACAGTACCCCGATGGCAATGCCGGGGATATTGCAAAGCAGGTAACGTTCCAGTACCGGGTGGGCTGCTCCCACCATTCCCAGTGCGGTCAGCAGGTAGAGCAGGTGCCCGCTGGCATGCCCTACATAAAACAGATAGTTGCGCAGTCTCAGGCTGAAGCCCAGGAACAGGTTGTAGACAATGAGCGCAGCGATCGCACCGGCACCCGTCCAGGTCGCTACCATGTGGAAGCGGGCCTCGGCATGGGCAAGGGAGGCGGGTTTGATGAAGATGAGACCCTTGTGCACTACCTCGGTCTGCAGCCGTAGAAGGATGGTGCGTTGACTGTGTCGGGGAAAATCGATGGGGAAGTGATGACCGATGGTATAGTCGGGCAGACCATCGCGTGCCATGGCCAGAAGATCGACCTCGGCCTGGTGGACCAGTTTACCCTGATCGAAGAGATACAGTTCGGCTCGTTCAATGGCCGTATTGCCCACGTGAACCACCCACTGCCCGTCTGTCGTGGCGTTTCTTACCTCCGCTAGCCACCAGTAACTATGAGCGTTGATGCCGATGGCAGGACGGTCCTCCTCATCAAAAGAGGAAGTTGCCCGTTGCAGGGCATCGTGCGGCGCCAGTGCTGCCTGGGGATCGGCCAGTAATACCGGTCCTCGCACGATGGGCGCATCGTGACCGTAAAACGGATAGGTACTCAGCCATGCTACCAGCAGGAAAAGCAGTAGATAAGGCATCGTTCGGGCGGTTGCTCGTTGTATTGGATGCATTCCTTTGCGTGTCATCAAATCGTTGGACCGAAAAACCCATACCTTTTCGGCTTAGGGTGCACACCGCCTCATCAAGGGGGGAGCGTTTATCGATTATACGATGCTTGAGCGGAAAGGCGAGGATTTAGGTGAGAGCCTCTCCGATACCGCTGACGTACACTTAAAGAGGGCAAACTATGCTGTAGTGACGTAATGAGCCGGAGTGGAGAATGACTCATTCCTTAGAGGAAGGCGTTGCTCTACCGTGTGATGCTGCTGTGATTACCAATGCCGTTTTACCGCGGGCGAGACGGTGGCTGCTGTACGGTCCGCCAGGGGTGGGAAAGTCGACGCTCACTGCATCACTCGGGGAGGAACTCAGCTGTCGTCAGGTCGACTGCTGCTGTATCAGCGCCGATCCGGGCTCTCCCGGGTTCGGCATCCCCGGTGCGGTGATGTTGGGGCGCTGGACGGCATCGGGCTGGCAGACAGAGCATTTCGCTGCACTCTGTACCCTGGATGCCGGGCGTTTTCGCCTGCCTCTGGTATCGGCGGTCAGCCGTCTTGCTGCGGTGGTCCAGGAGCCTGTTCTGCTGATCGATGGCCCCGGCGTGGTGCGTGGCGCGGCCGGTCGGGAATTATTGTCGGGTCTTGTCCAGGCAGCAGGCATTGATGCGGTGCTGGCGCTGTTTCCTGCCGGTGAAGCGCCACTGCTGCCGGATGAGCTGCGTTCGCTGGGATGTCTCTTGTTTCTCATCCATGCCGCTGCCGAGGCGCGGCGTCCTGGCCAGCGAGCCAGGGCACGACAACGCACGCAGCAGTGGGAGGTGTATCTGGCCGGAGGAATCGAGCAGTGCGTGGAGATTGGACCGATGACACTGATCGGGATGCCGCCCCCACTAGACGAGGCAAGCGCCTGGCCAGGCCGACAGGTGGCGCTTCTGCGCCAAAGGGAAACGATGGTAATGGGTGAGGTTCTGCGTCTTGAAGGGCAGCATCTATGGTTACGCCTTCCACAGGGGGCTATTGACGGCACGACACTCCTGGTGCGTGATGCTGCGCGCGTTGCGGGAGGTCTACTGGAGACAGCGGAACCATTCCTCACCGAGCGCCTGGCCTATCTTCCGCCTGCCGATGTGGTGCCTTCAAAAGAGCGAAGTGGCAGTGTGCGGGTGGCGGGGCGGGTTGGTCAGGTTGATATTGCCTTGCTTAACGGTGTTTTTGGCGACCCGCTACTGCATGCGCGCATTCGTCATCAAGGGCGAAGTTTATTGTTCGACCTTGGTGATGGTGAGCGGCTACCGGCGCGTTTTGCCCATCAGGTGACCGACATTTTTATCAGCCATGCCCACATGGACCACCTCGGAGGTTTCCAGTGGTTCCTTCGTTCGCGACTGGAGGTACTGCCTGCCTGCCGTTTGTTCGGTCCACCGGGACTGGCTGGCCATATCGAAGCGATGATCAACAGTTTTCTCTGGGATCGCATCGGAGACAAGGCACCAGTATTTTTAGTCTCCGAACTCCATGGAAACCGCCTCTGC
>JBFEWO010000092.1:0-10998 GCA_041546305.1 Thiohalomonadaceae bacterium
CTGGGTGTCGGCATCAATACCGGCATGGCCTCGCTGGGGGTTGGCAGTGAAAATACCGCGCTGGGGGATGCTGTGAATACGGCCTTTCGGCTCGAAAGCGCCAGCAAGGAATTGGGTAAGGATATCGTATTGAGCGAGAGTTCCTACACCGTATTTCCTGAGCGATACTGGCGTGATCGTGAACAGCAGATCCGTCTTAAGGGTAAACGTAAACCTGTGAGTGTGATTGGTCTTGAATTCGAACAGGTGAAACCGATGCTTGATAGCTTTTCCTGAGTACAGCCCAAGAATACTTTACCCCGACATCGTTCATGGTAGGCACGCCTAGTTCACTAGGGAGAACGGCACACTTGCATGCACTCGATCGCAGAGGCACAGTGCCATCCCTGATAGTGTAAGACGTTTACTGCGCCTCATTTTGCTGATGTAGCGGATATAGATAATTGGGTTGTACACGTATAACGAACGGTGATTCCAATCCTTTTCGCTCGACCTCGTCAGGACCTGGGTCATTACCAAGCTTGATTAGGAAACGGCTGCGTCTGAGCTCTGTAATATCAATAACTTCGTAATTAGAGAAAAGCTCGCGTACAAGTGCCTCATTACCATCTTCATTGACTTTGACAATGTATTCACCTGGAACGCGATTTTCGGGATAGGTGATAGGGCGATCTGGTCCTCCCTTTATGCGTGTTTCGTCGCTGGTGGCGCAGGTGCAGGAAGAACTTATCATCGCAAGCATCATCAGAATCGTTGATCGTAAAACAGCGCTTAGCCACTTCATGGACTTGGCCTCTACTGAAGGGATAGTGAGATACCCGTCGGTGGATTGATATAACGTAAGGACCCCATGGCATCCAGTGCCCTACCTGTGGATGTGGTGCCTGCCAGAGAAGGAATCGCATCGCCGCCCTTCTTGATCGATTCCGCAACGTCCAGGTAAGTATAATTCGGGTTGAAGGCCCAGACCAAAGCCGCTACCCCGGTGACCATAGGGGCGGACATAGATGTACCGTCAAACAATTCAGAAGTCGTCGCATTAACCAAGGCCCGATAGATGTGAAATCCAAAGAGGTGAGCACCGAGGTGACTGCCACCGGCATCGGATTGTAGGCGTGTTCCTATAGAGCAGGTTGCAGTGAGGCAACCACTCTTTGCCAAGTCATATCCTATAGGAAGAACATCAATGAATGGTCCTAAGATTGTGGCTATTGGTGAAATGGAAAATGGATTTCCACCGGCGCCATTCAGCGCAATTGAAAGGCTGTCGTTAGCATCATTCAATCCCAGCTCGAGTTCTGAATGAACCCCTGCAGCGAGTATGGCAGGGTCGCTGAGGTCGAAGGTCTTGTAAGCAATATCATCGGCGTTGTTGGCGTAGGTTGCCGTAAACACGGTACAGAAATTTGATGGGTTGACGAGCGAAACGGACGGGCAGTAGTCGCCAGAACCTATACCCCAACCGCCGTTTAATACCCAGCCAGTGGAAAAATCTTCGATAAGTCGATCACCCGCGACAGCGCTGTGAATATTTGTCCCCGGAGCGCCAAGATCGACGCTTGTTGCTCCCGTGTTGGAAAAATCAGCCAACTCATAGGCCTGATCGAGGGCTGCCACACAGATGATGTTATCCAGGTCGAAAGTGCACGGGGTAATAGAATTTATATCATTATTGTTGGACTTATTTCCGGCAGAGGCCACGATTAAAACGTCTTTAGTTCTAGCGTCATTAATAACATCATAGAAATCCGCATCGGCTTGTTCTGGAGGGCCGCCAAAGCTCATATTGATCACTTTGGCGCCATTTTCGACGGCAAAATCCACGCCATCAGATGCTGCGGCCGAACTCACGCTAATTTCCCCACCAACCCGCACGGCCATGAGCTTGGCGGTCCAGCAGACGCCAGTTGTTCCACTGGCGTTATTGCCGACAGCGCCTATGATGCCTGCCACGTGGGTACCGTGCGGAGAGCCGTCTGCTGGCATGGGATCGTTATCGGCATCGAAAAAATCCCAGCCGTGGTTGGGGTAACTTGCACCACCGTCCCACATGTTTGTAGCCAGGTCTGCATGGGTGTAGTTGATGCCGGTGTCCAGAACCGCAACTATTACCGAACTGCAGTCGGTGATGTGATCCCATGCGGCCTCGGCATCGATATCCATACCGACGAGTCCAGGATTATTGATTGGATACGGTGCGCTGGATATTGTTTGGCCGGTGTTTTTCAGCGCCCAGAGATCGCCATAGAGTGCGTCATTGGGTACTGCATGCAAATTATAAAGATAGTTGGGTTGGGCGCGGAGTACACTGGGATCGCCCTGATAGGAGGCTATGGCCTCTTCAACGCTTTGACCGTTTTTCAATTTTACATGCACTACGCGTCTCTTCATCACCTTGAGAGGTTCATCGCCATAAGACCCAACAACAGAGAAGATGGCCGCATCAGTGGCGTCTGCCTTAAATTTCACTAGCACTTCGCCTGGAACATAGCGGGCTTGGGCAGCCGTAGGTGCAGCGCTTTTGAGTTGTGCTGAAGCGCTTTTTGTAACAAATAGAATTGTAGTGGTAGCCAGCACGGCGGTAGCGAACCATGACATGGCGGTTTTAGCAAAGGGCTTGTTGACTTTCATGGCTGCACACTCTCCTGAAGTCAAGGAATCACGATGGAGCTTTCCTGGGATGGTTCACTGCCAGCACTGTTTAGCGCCGAGTAAGCCACGACCTTGAAATAATAGGTGCCACTGGCAAGTTGGATTGTTGTGGATGTATGGGCGGAAGGTCCGGAGACGTAAGGCTCGTCGATGACGTTTGCTGTGGCGATGTCAAAACCGGGCGTCGTTGAGTAGTAGACACGGTAACCTCCCCCTGGGGCGTTGACCGCAGACTCCCGGTTAGCGTTCCAACTTACTGATATGGATGTTGTTAGGGGATCGTCGTCGGTGATGGTTAGTACCGCTGTATTTGGGCTCCCCAGTGAGGCTTCGCCAGTCACGTTACTCAACGTAATGTTGAGCGTTTCGTTACCTTCATACACAGAGTCACCCAGGATCGGAATTGTAATTGTTTGGAAAATTTCCCCGTCAGTGAATGTCAGTGTTCCAGAAGTGGCTGTGTAATCGCTTCCAGCGGTGGCAGTACCATCACTGGTGCTATAGTCCACTGTTGTTGTGCCTGAAGTCGATCCTGAGCGGCGAACAAGAATGGCAGATAGTAAAACGTTCTCAGCAACACTGTACGTTGAACTGGTGAACTGTATGCTAGATACCTCATTTTCACTAATTGTCAGAACAGCACTATTAGGCGTGCCAAGTTCTGCGCCACCGGTGACATTGCTGAGTGAGATAATTACAGTTTCGTTTCCTTCATAAGTTGTATCGTCCAGAATCGGGATCGCGAAACTCTGGTTTGTCACACCATCCGTGAACGTTAGGGTGCCGGAGGTCGCTGTGTAGTCACTGCCTGAGGTGGCGGTACCGTTGCTGGTGGTGTAGTCCACTGTCACTGAGCCGGCACTGCCCCCTGTACGTGTCACGGTAATGTTGATGCTGCCACCGTTTTCAGCCACAGAGTAAGCGGCACTGCTGAACTGGAGTGTGCCGGGAAGCGGTGCTGGATCGTCGTCGGTGATGGTCAGTGTGGCAGTGTTTGGTGTTCCCAATGTGGCCCCGCCAGTTGCGTTACTCAACGCAATGCTGAGGGTTTCATCACCTTCGTAGGCAGTATCATTCAAGATAGGAATGCTAAAGTTCTGGCTGGTTACACCATCAGCAAAAGTCAGTGTGCCGGACGTGGCTGTGTAGTCACTGCCTGAGGTGGCGGTGCCGTTGGTGGTGGTATAGGCCACCGTCACTGAGCCATCACTGCCCCCTGTACGCGTCACGGTAATGTTGATGCTGCCACCGTTTTCAGCCACAGAGTAAGCGGCGCTACTGAACTGGAGTGTGCCGGGAAGCGGTGTAACCGTTCCATTACCACCACCTCCTCCTCCGCCGCCACTTGCCAGGATACTTGCGACCCCAATTATCGATGCCAGTGTGAACAGGATGACTCGGATGAAGTTGTGCACTACACCTCTGCTGGAGTCGTTCATGGCAATGGCACCTCTTTAGGATTGCTTCGTGGCAACCAGCAGGAAGGCAAGAGCGGAGCCAGTGGCTGCGGCGATAACGTCAAACGGATCAAATACCCCGGCGGAAAAATAGGTGCCGGTGTGCTCGAGCATCCACACATGGTTGAACCACTGTGGAAGGTGTTCCATGAGCCAAGCGCTAGCCAGTGGATGCTGGCCGACCTCAAAGGCCGTTTCAACAACAAACCAGGCGATACAAATCCACGCAGTCGCGCAGCGTCCGGAACCGGCTAGCACGGTTAGAATGAGACAGAATCCCAGGGTGTGGAAAAAGGTCGGAAGGTTGCCTGCGACTTGCAGGGCTGCTGCTGGCCAGGGTAATTCTGTGCTCCATGCGACTGGTAAAAAGTAGGTGCTGCCGGGGGTGCGCACTGTGGCGTAGATCAGGACGCCAAGTTACCAGTGCGGACACTGCGGTAATCAGCAGGGTGGGAAAATTTGTCCGGCCATTGACTCGACTCATTGGCGTTTCCCCTGACGGCAGCTCGCTAGCGTGATTTGTGCAGCTGCTGGTCCAAGCCAGGACTAACGAGTCCTCGAAAATTAACGGATATTACAAATCCCGCAGAAGAAAAGCGGAGATTGGTGAGAGGGTAGTTCAGAAAGGTGGGCTTGCCATAGGGAGGAATACCCACTGAACTGTGGCAGTGTTATGCGCGATATAAGAGCGTGAAAAGCTTTACACCTTGTCCTCACCTATACCGCGTAGCTCTGCCTGCATGGCATCGCTACGAACCGTGCACTGCAAGTGTTGGGCAATGAGCTCGAGATCGTTCGCGGCATTGCCAAGGCAGCTGGTGGCGCCGGGGGAGGGGGTCATGTTGAAGATGATGCCGTGCCCCGGGGCGATGCGTGCTTCACCCAGGTGTAGTCGCTGATTGATTTTGTCGATCAACACCGGGCGAACGCCGCCGATATTCTTGGCGAAGCTCAGATCCTCGAGCTTTAGTGAGGGCACGATTTTTTGTGCATCGCGCAGGAACAGGCGGCTACGTATCAGCGGGATCTCGAACAGGGTGTTCTTCAGCATGTAATGCCTGATCTCCCGCTCCTTGAGCAGGTTGAACATCACCTTCGCCACGTCCATGTCGGGACGTAGCACCTCCAGATATTCAGGGAAAGTGCGCAGGTTGTGGCGCTCTAGCAGCGGCAGTGCCAGGGCGGTGGGACCGAAGCGGGTCTTACCCTGCTGTACCAGGTCGGGGTCTCCGTGGATCGCGGCGAAGGGCAGCTTGGGATTCTGAACCGTGTAGACCTTGCCGTTGAGCACCTGCGGGGTGTAGTAGAAGCTGCCGGCAATGGGCAGGCAGGAGTATTCCAGGCCGTAGCCCATGCGCTGGGCGTAGAGCAGGCTGTGGCCGCCGGCGCTGACCACAACGAAATTCGCATGTAGCTCGCCATGGCTGGTAGTCAGGTGATAACCATCGCCACGGCGCTCGATGCGCTTGACGGTTGTGCCAAGCTGCAGCTCGACACGTTCACCGCCATAAGCGCGAGCCTGGTCGACGAAGGAGACGGCCAGGGCATTGAAGTCGGCGGCACTGATCTCGTTCTGGGTGGCCAGTGCCACGACTTCCTCGGTACGTCCCTCGATGAGCTTAGGCTCGACCTCAGCAATCTGTTGACGCTCCAGCAGGCGCATACCAGGAAAGTGCGGTGAAAAGATTTCGAAGCGTTCGCGCAGTTCGTTGACCTCGCGCGCACCAACCCCGAGCACCATTTTCGGGTAGCGGAACAGCAGCTTGTCACGTTCTGGAAGGTCCTGCGCGTAGCGCACCACCATCTGTGCCGTCTGCTGCACCTGCAATGCCTTCTCCAGGGTGTAATTGGTTTCGATATCACCACAGTGGAGGGTTTGGCTGTTGTTGCGGCCATGGGAGTTGACCTGGGCCACGGCCGAATATTTTTCCAGCAGGGCAATGCGGGAAAGATCTGTGTAGCGCGCCAGCAGGTAGAGCAGTGCGGTGCCGGAGATCCCGCCACCGACGATGGCGACATCAACGTGTTTCGTGGCCATGGTGGTACTCAGCAAGGGTTGAAGAATCTGGTCCTGGGCCAGAGCTGAAAAAGTACACCTAAAAACATAAGGTACTTAAGCTGCATATGAAACCCGGGCAGGCGGATTATGGGGCTGGAATAGGCGGCTTACAATGGTTAACCGCGAGAAGTTTTTCGTGCTGGCGGCTTTTGCCCGGCGGGGAGTGATCAGGCCGGCAAGCCGGCCTGTTGATCAGTCGCGTCCCTCTGGCCAGTTCCTGAGCAGGAGAATCCCGCCAACGGCGGCCAATGCCCAGCTGATGACCGGCGCACCATAGGCCATCCGCGGGGAGTAGCCATCGAGGCCGAGCAGTAGGGCGGCACTGATGAGCATTGAGCCGCCCAGGATGGCGAAGAAAGTGCGATGGTTAGCGCGGCGGATCTCCCGGCGCAGCAGGAGTAAGTCCTCGCTGTTACTGCGTACCTCCAGTTTGCCGTGACGTGCCTGGTGCAGCACTTCGTGGACGAGGGAGGGGATCTCCGGCAGTTTCTCGCCCCACTGAGGTATGTTCTCCTTGAAGCGGTTGAAAAATGCACGGGTACCGATTTGCTCGCTCATCCAGCGTTCGAGAAACGGCTTGGCGGTCTGCCACAGGTCCAGATCCGGATAGAGCTGGCGGCCGAGTCCCTCGATGTTGAGCAGCGTCTTTTGCAGCAGCACCAGTTGGGGTTGCACCTCCATGTTAAAGCGGCGTGCGGTCTGGAACAGATTGAGCAGCAGCTGGCCGAATGAGATTTCAGACAGAGGACGTTCAAAAATCGGTTCGCAGACGGTGCGCATCGCCGCCTCGAACTCGTCGACACGGGTGTCCGCTGGTACCCAGCCGGATTCCACATGGAGCTCGGCCACACGTTGGTAGTCGCGGTGGAAGAAGGCGAGGAAGTTCTCGGCCAGATAGCGCTGATCCGCCTGGCTCAGGGAGCCGACAATGCCGAAGTCCACCGCCATATACTGGCCGGCAGGGGAGACGAAGATGTTGCCCGGATGCATGTCGGCGTGGAAGAAATTGTGACGGAACACCTGGGTGAAGAAGATCTCCACACCACGCCCGGCCAGGGCTTCCAGATCGATGCCGGCTTTTCTGATTGCTTCAATGTTGCTGATCGGGATACCACTGATGCGCTCCATTACCATCACATTGCGTCGGCACCAGGGCCAATAGACCTCGGGCACATAGAGCATCCCGGTGCCGGCAAAGTTGCGGCGGATCTGGGCAGCGGATGCCGCCTCTCGCATCAGGTCGAGTTCGTCGAGGATGGTCTTTTCAAATTCCTGCACCACCTCCATGGGACGCAGGCGACGGCCCTCAGACCAGTAACGTTGCAGCTTGTCGGCGATGATGTAAAGCAGACCGATATCACGGCGAATGACCGGTTCGATATTAGGTCGCACCACCTTGACCACAACCTCGGTGCCATCAAGCAGGCGCGCCGCATGGACCTGGGCAATCGAGGCCGAGGCAATGGGGGTTGGATCGAACTCGGCGAAGATCTCCTGGAGCGGGCGGCCGTAGGCCTTTTCCATGATGGCCACGGCGACAGTGCCGGGGAAGGGCGGTACCCGATCCTGTAGTTTGACCAGCTCTTCAGCGATATCGTCGGGTAGCAGGTCGCGGCGGGTGGAGAGGATCTGGCCGAACTTGACGAAGATTGGGCCAAGGTCCTCCAGCGCGCGGCGGATGCGCACACCGCGCCCCAGCGATTTGTTGCGCAGCAGGCGCCACCACATGAACCAGCGCAAAAAGTGCAGCGGGCGGAACAGGTGGGAGGCGAGGACCAGCTCGTCCAGACCGTGACGCAACAGCGTCCAACTGATGTAAAACAGGCGCAGGGCCTGGCCGGGACGAATCACCGTGTTAAACCTCGATTATTTTCATTTGTGTCATGACAGCTCATCGTAGAGGGTGCAAAGATCATAAGCCTCTCAGTGCACCGCGATCGATGTAATACGGAAGACCCTGCCGCAGGGTGACAGATTAATCTTTTTCCAGCCGGCTTTGCAGCCTTTTGACTCGTGCTTCAAGGCGATCGGCATCGCTGCGCAGCGTGTCGACCTCTTCAATGAAGGCGTCCACCTCCCAGCGCACCGGCAGCACCTCCTTCTCCTCCTGCAGGTAATCAGCGGTGTCCTGGGCCAGATGTTCGGCGCTGCGTTCACCCCAACTGAACAGGCCCCGTACCGTATTACCGATCTGATGCGCGATGATATCGCCAGCGAGCCGCGAGAGGTGCTCCTCCCAGTCGATGTCGAGTTTCTCGAAGACCCGCTGGATTTGCTGTCCCAGTTCGACATCGCCGTCGATCTCGACTCCTCCCTTGAACATCCCCTCGCCAGTGCGACCGCTGCTCATGCGCAGCAGGGCGAAGGGGGCGCCGCTCAGGGTGGTGTCGACCACACCGTCGTAGTAACTCATCAGGCGCAGCCCATCGTCCTCGGGCTGCAGCAGCAGGCGGATGCCCGTGCCCTTGAGTTCGATGGCAATCACCCGCCCCTGCAGGCGACCGAGCCGCTCCAGGGTTTTCGGGTCGAGGGCGAGTGCGGCATTGAGCGCCTGTTCGAGGGCTGCCAGGGTGGCTACGCCCAGCATGGAAACCTGTCCGTTCATTCGAGCTCCTTCATCAGTTGCTCAAGGGGTTTGTCAGCCTCTATCGCGGCATAGTGATCCTCCGGCAGGCGAAGTACCACTGTGTGGGCGATCAGGTCATGAAAACCGCGATGCTTCTTGTCCCAGAGGATCCAGAGAAAGCCGAGTCCAAGTGGCAACAGGGAGAGAAAATATCCCACATAGCGCAGCAATGCCTGGCCGGGTCGTAGATTGTTATGGGTCGAGGCATCGACTACCTGACAGTCCATCAGAAGCTTGCCCGGGGTGCCGCGATAGCGCACCCAGAAGTAGATGATGAGTGCCATCGGCAGCAGATCGTTGATCAGCAAGGCACCCCATGTGGTGGCGGTTTCAGAAATCGTGGTGCTTCCGCTGAAAAAATAGTTCAGCGGCGTGAGGAGGATGAACAGCAGCAGCGTGTCGACCAGCATGGCCGCCAGGCGGCGAAAAAAGCCGGCGTAGACGACCTGGCCCGCCCCGGCCATGATCAGAACTTGAAGCCCCTGTGCAGCGCGACGATGCCACCGGTAAGGTTGTGGTAGTCACAGCGCTCGAAGCCGGCCGTTTCCATCATCCCCTTGAGGGTTTCCTGATCCGGGTGCATGCGGATCGATTCGGCCAGGTACTTGTAGCTTTCGCTGTCATTGGCCACCAGCTTGCCCATCAGGGGTAGCAGCTTGAACGAGTACTGGTCATAGACGGGCCCAAGGCCCGGCGCCACCGGCTTGGAAAACTCCAGAACCAGCAGCCGTCCGCCCGGTTTGAGGATGCGGTACATGGAGGCGAGCGCCTTGTCCTTGTCGGTGACGTTGCGCAGGCCAAACGCGATCGTGATGAGATCGAAGTGGTTGTCCGGGAAGGGCAGGCACTCGGCGTTGGCCTGGGCATACTGGATGTTTCCGATAATGCCACGGTCGACCAGGCGCGAACGGCCCACCTTGAGCATGGAGTCGTTGATGTCGGCCAGTACCACCTGGCCTTCGGCGCCCACCAGCTCGGAGAATTTGGCCGCCAGGTCACCGGTACCGCCAGCGATGTCCAACACCCGCTGGCCACGGCGCACGCCACTCATCTCAATGGTGTAGCGTTTCCACAGCCGGTGGATACCCAACGACATCAGGTCATTCATCAGGTCGTACTTGGCGGCGACGGAGTGGAATACCTCCGCTACCTTGGCTGCCTTCTGCCCTGTGGGCACCTGCTGGAAGCCAAAGTGTGTGGTGTTCTCCTCGCTCATTCCGGGCTCCTGATGTTTATTCTGCTTGTCGGCCTGGCTTTCAGGCCTTGCGTGCATGACCGGCCGCTTTCAGGCGATCGAGGTAATTTTGCCAGTTTTGCGGGTAATTAACACCCAGATCATAAAGGGTATCCCAGGAGTAGATCCCGGAGTTGTGCCCATCATCGAAGCTCGGCTGGATGGCATAGGTGCCGACCTGCTCGATCTTTTCGATGTTCACCTCCTCCTTGCCTACCTGTAGCACCTCCTGGCCCGGACCGTGACCCTGGACCTCGGCGGAGGGGGAGTAGACCCGCAGGTACTCGACAGGCAACTCGAAGCGCTGGCCGTCTTCGAAGGCAATCTCCAGCGTGCGCTTGCTCTTGTGCAGCGTGATCTCGGTCGGGATGTGCTTGCTCATGTTGTTCCTCTTTTGCTTGATTCGGGGCTTCTCTAAGGTGGTGCCCACCTTCCGCTTATTCAATATGGCCCTTTGCCGGGGTTACAGGATATAGCGGCTCAGGTCCTCATCGTAGGCCAGGCTCTGGAGCTGGGAGTCCACATAGTCCGCATCGACACGCAGAGTCTGTCCGCTTTTGTCCGCCGCTTCGAAGGAAATGGTCTCCAGCAGGCGCTCCATGACGGTGTGTAGGCGCCGTGCGCCGATGTTCTCGGTGCGTTCGTTGACCTGCCAGGCAATCTCCGCCAGACGGGTGATTCCGGATTCCTCGAACTCCAGCGTCATCCCCTCGGTGGCGAGTAGCGCCTTGTACTGCTCGGTGAGTGAGGCGTCGGGTTCGGTGAGGATACGCCTGAACTCATCCACCCCCAGGGCTTCAAGCTCGACGCGAATCGGCAGGCGCCCCTGCAGTTCCGGGATCAGGTCCGAGGGCTTGGAAAGATGGAAGGCCCCGGAGGCGATGAACAGGATATGGTCGGTGCGGATCATGCCGTATTTGGTGGTGACGGTGGAACCCTCCACCAACGGCAGCAGGTCGCGCTGCACCCC
>JBFEWO010000050.1:0-16873 GCA_041546305.1 Thiohalomonadaceae bacterium
ATTTATGAAGATCCTCGACTTTGATAGAGCGTTGATAAATTTTATCGCCGCATCTAAAGCATATCTGCTTTTCTATGTGTCTAGTCATATCAGCACATAACATTGAGTAGCGGGCAATCTGCCCTCTATCCCTCATATTTAGTAATAAACAGGCGATTTTGCCTTTAAACCCGCAGATACCTGCGGAATAGTGGGCAAGTTGCCCGTATGCACTCAGGCTTTTTGCCCGTATGTATTCAATGGGGAGGTGTCGTTTGAAGTGTACACATCCCTGTTATGGCTTTTTATAACTTACTAATTAGGCACTTACCAACTCTTTCTTGCTGGCCAAGGTACACAGATTCCTTACTTTGAGGTGCAACTTTCGGGCGATTTTGCCTTTAAACCCGCAATTGACTAGGAGGTCCTTTCACTCTAAAGTTACAGATAGAGAACCTAAGGAGAACGCAGTAATGGATTACTCAAAGGAAAAATCGCCTTTTATTCAAAAACTTATCGAAGCTATCCGTGTCCGGCACTATAGTCGCCGAACGGAAGAGGCCTATGTGCATTGGGTCAAACGGTTTATCTTTTATCACAATATGAGGCATCCCGAGGAGATGGCGGAAAAGGAGGTTTCGGCTTTTCTCTCCTGGTTGGCAGTATCCCGCAATGTAGCCGCGAACACGCAAAATCAGGCCCTTAATGCGCTTGTCTTTTTATACAGGCATGTAATTGAGCGGCCACTGCAAGAGATCAATGGCGTTACACGCGCCAAAAAACCACAACGCCTTCCTGTGGTACTCACCCCTGTCGAGGTTGCCAGACTGCTCTCCAACCTGAAGGGTGTCTACTGGCTCATTGCCTGCCTGCTGTATGGTTCTGGTCTTCGCCTGATCGAAAGCGTCCGATTGCGGGTGATGGATATAGACTTTGAGCACCGTGCTATTTTCGTTCGCAACGGTAAAGGCAGTAAGGACAGGGTTGTCACCCTTGCCGATGAACTGATTGAACCGCTTCACCGCCATATGCAGTCGGTGAAGACACTGCATGAGCGTGATCTCGCTGAGGGATTAGGCGCGGTGTATCTTCCACATGCACTTTCCCGCAAATATCCCAATGCACCCAAAGAATGGGGGTGGCAGTACATTTTCCCGTCAGGGACTCGAAGCATTGATCCTCGCTCAGGCATAGAGAGACGCCACCATATCGACGAAAGCTGTGTGAGAAAGGCGGTTAAATACGCGGTCCGTGCAGCGGGTATTCACAAAAAAGCCAGTTGTCACTCGCTGCGCCACTCCTTTGCCACACATCTGCTGGAGCGTGGCATGGACATTCGGACGGTGCAGGAGCAGTTGGGTCATAAGGATGTTCGTACGACGCAGATTTACACTCACGTTATCAACCGGGGCGGCTCTGCGGTGATCAGTCCTCTTGGCTCTGTGTTGGGGAATTTGTCCACCTGAACGGGTGTTGCACGTTCTGGGCCGTTTTACATATTCCAGCGATGTCTCATCGTTAACAAAAATGCCGCCAGATATCTCATGTATCTGGCGGCACTTTATTAGTCAGATTGAATGTATGTTGACTTAATTCCTTTGAACTGTACGGCGCACTCCTTTATGCAGCTCCCCTACTGAACATGGCTTTTACACTTGCCAGCCTTTCATCCAGATGTTGCAGGCCGTGCTCCACCAATGAGTAAACCGCCGGCACCACCACAAGGGTCAGCAGGGTTGAGCTGATCATGCCACCAATCACCGCTACTGCCAGCGGGCCGTTGGTATCGGCGCCGGCACCTACGCCCATAGCAGCGGGCAGCATGGCAAGGATGACCGTCAGCGAGGTCATCAACACCGGGCGCATTCGTATCGGGCAGGCCTCGAGCAGCGCATCATCGATGCCCTTGCCCTGATCGCGCAGCTGATTGGTCAGGTCCACCAGCAGGATGGAGTTCTTGGCCACCAAGCCAATCAACAGCACGAGGCCGATCATGGAGTAGATATTGAGCGAGTGGTTCATCAGCCACAGGCCGAACACCCCACCGATAATGGCCAACGGCTGCGCCACCATGATGATCACCGGCTGGATGAAGGAGTTGAACTGGCTGGCCAGCACCATGTAAACCAGCACGATGCCCATGACGAAGGCAAGCAGCATATAGCCGGCGGTCTTGGCGAACTCCTCGGCGCGCCCTTTTAGCCGCACCTGATAGCCGAGGGGAACATCCATCTCGGCCACATGCTGGAACAGACGCTTCGCTGCATCGCCTTCGGCCATTGCCGGAGTACCGAAGAAATTGGCCGAGTATTGCAGATCGTAACGCGAGATCGTTGCCGGGCCGACCCCACTGTTCAGGCGTGCGAGGTTATCGAGCCGAATCATCTCGCCGCTGGCGGCACGCACATAGAGCCGGCTCAGGTCGTCGGGCCTGACCACCTGCCCTTCTCCGGCCTTGAGGCGCACATCGTAACGCTCACCGTCGCCGGGCAGGTCGTTGTACTTGGCGATATCCATGCCGCCGCCAAGCACATTGATTGCCTGTGCCACATCACGCGGTGCGATGCCCAGGGAGGACAGGCGCGTACGGGCCAATTCCAGCTCCACCTGTGGCAGGTCCAGTACCAGCGTCATGTCGATCTGGCCCATATCGGGATCGGCGGACAGTTTCTGTTTCAATTCATTGGCTAGCTCGGCGACCTTGTAGAGGTCCGGACCCACCAAAGAGAACTGCAGGGGTTCACCACGATTCCCGCCCACCATAGGGATTTGGGAGGTAAAGGCCTGAATGCCTGGGATCTGGTTCAGCTCCTGCTGCACGGTTGTCATCAGCGCTACCTGGCGTATGCTGCGCTCCTCTTGTGGCACCATGCGTATGATGGCACTGCCACTGCTGACGTTGCCTCCGTTACCCCCACCGACCAAAGTAAAGAAGGAACGAATTTCAGGGTGTGACTTGAGTACCGCTTCGATCTTCTTAAGCCGCCCGTCGGTGTATTCAATACTCGATCCGGTCGGGGTTTTGAAGGTCACCATGAAGCGGCTCTCATCCTCTTCCGGCATGAATCCCTTGCCGATGTGGCCGAAGAAGTAGCCACTGGACATCACCACCGCCACGGTCATGACCACGACCTTCCAGCGATGTTGTATGCCCAGTTCGAGCAGTCGGCGATAACCGTCATCCAGTGCGTGAAATGCCCGGTCGAGCTGCCCATAGAGCTTGCCGTGTTTTTTCGGGATCGAAAGATAACGGGAGCAAAGCATGGGGGTCAGCGTCAGTGAGACAAACAGGGAGACCAAAACCCCGACGGTCACCACCACCGCGAAGGATTTAAAGAACTGGCCGATGATGCCCTGCATGAAGATGACCGGTGCGAAGATCGCAACCAAAGTCAACGAGGCGGCCAACACCGCAAACACCACCTGGCGTGTGCCCTGCTTGGCGGCAGCAACCCCGTCCAGGTGGGTATTTTCTTCTCGGGTGCGATAGATATTCTCCAGCACCACGATGGCATCATCCACCACCACACCGATGAGCAGCAGCAGTGCCAGCATGGTCATGATGTTGAAGGTGAAACCGGCGAAATACATCACCGCCACCGCACCGAGCAGTGATACGGGAATAGCGGCACTGACGATCAGGGTCGAGCGCAGATTCTTGAGGAACAACCACACCACCAATGCGGCCAGCAGCGTGCCTTCAAGGAGGTGAGACTTCAGCCCATCGATGATATCGGTAATGAGATCCGCATCGTTGGTGGCGATGCCGATATGCATCCCCGGCGGTAATTGCGGAATGATCTCTTTTTCCAGGCGACGCTTTACCTCGTCGGCAATCGCCACGGTGTTGGTATTGGCGATTTTTACAATTCCGATCCCCACTGTCGGCTCGCCGTTGAAACGGGCCAGGCTGCGAAAATCAGCCAGGGAATCCTCTACCTTCGCAACATCCTTGAGCTGGATATTGAGGCCATCCCGATAGGCGATGATCATCCCGGCCAGTTCAGCGACATTATGAAACTCGGTATCGAGCTTGATCATGTCGTCTTTGCTGCCATTGGCCATGAAGCCGCCGGGCAACTGTATGTGCTCTCGCTGGAAGGCGGCCATCACATCCTGCGGCGTAACGCCAAAGGCCGCCATACGGGTGGTATCTAGGTTGATGCGAATGGTGCGTGGACGGCTGCCGCCGATACGTACCTCACCCACACCGTCGATGGTTTCGAGCCGCTTTTTGATGGTGTTACTGGCATACAGGTTGAGCTGTTGCAGGGTTCGGTTACCGCTCAGTGACAACCACATGATAGGCATGGAGCCGAACTCTACCTTAGCCACCACCGGAGGGTCGGCATCGACGGGCAGCTTGCGCAGCACCTGGTTCACCTTGGCCTGTACATCGTTAAAGGCCACGTCTACGCTCTTCTCCAGCGCGAAGCGGATGGCGACCACGGAGACACCGGGATTGGACGTCGATTCGATATGCTCGATGCCGGGGATGCTGTTAACCGCCGATTCGATGATATTGGTGACGCTGGAATCGATGATCTCCGGGTTGGCACCCGGCAGTGCCGTGGAGACCGAAATCATCGGAAACTCAATCGCCGGATTACGGTCAACGCCGATGCGCTCGTAACTGACCAGCCCGAACAGCACCATCACGCCCGATAGCATGTAGGCCAGGACGTAACGGTTGATGGAAATCTCTGGCAGATTCATCCTTTTACCTCGACCTTGGCCCCGTCACTGAGAAAACCGGCGCCGTCCACTACGACCCGTTCACCCGGCTGTAGTCCTTTCACAATTTCGATCCCCGCTTCCACCCGGGCGCCGCTGACCACCAGGCGTTCACTGACCTTGCTGTCGGCCCCAACTACATAGACCACTTCACCTGCTGGTCGCCGCACCAGGCTCAACTGAGGTACCACAATGGAATCTTGATGCACCGCCAGGGTCGCCCATACGGTGGCGCTGGCTCCTGCTCGAGTCAGACTGTGATCCAACAAGTCGGCATAGGCGACAGCCCCCTTATTAACGCTATCCACTTGCGGCCGGATCTCGGTAATGGCGGCTTCGAAACTCTTCCCGGGCGCGACCGCCGTCATTACCTTCAACGGAGTCCCTTTGCGCAACTGGCCAATCACCGGTTCCGGGAACACCATGTGTAACCGCAGCGCCTCGGTATCGGCGATGCTAAATAGCTTTGCACCATCCTTGACGTAATCGCCCACGGAAACAAAACGACCATCGATCTTGCCCGCCAGCGGGGCGGTGATTGTGGTCTTGCTCAACTTGTATTCCGCCAGCGCGACCCTGGCCTTGGCCACCTTCATCTCCTCGCGTAGCGCCCGCAGTTGGGCTTCCGCCTCATCGATGGCACTCTCCGAGACAAAACTCTTTTTCTTAAGATCATGCTGGCGCTTGACCAACAGCTCCTGATTTTTGGTCAAGGCCTCTACCCGGCTACGCTCGGCCCGGGCTACATCCAGCTCTAGCAGGATACCGCTTCGGTCCAGTTGACCGAGCACATCGCCCTCGGCCACCACATCCCCTATATCGACCAGGAGCTCAGTCACCCGACCGGCAATTTCGGCACCAATCGTCGGGGCTTTAACGCTTTGCACCTCACCCACCGCCTCCAGCAGGATCGACACCGCGGAGGCTTTAACCTCGGCCACCGTCACGGCGATACCGCGTTCCTGAGTGGTGGTGTCCGCCTTGGCTGGCTTGTCCTCTGACGGTTTTCCTTCTGATTTTCCGCAGGCGGAAACCACCAGCATCCCTGCTACCGTTAAAAGTGCAATCAATGATTTTGTATTCATTTATTTATCTCTTTCGTACTAATTCCATTTACCAGGATTTGCGCCAACAGGCGGCTGTATTGCTCAGGGTCGTCGGCAAATTCGACTTCGGGTTGATGGCGTAACAGCGAGCGGATTTGAAACTGGAATACCACCACTCCGATCATCATCACCGCCAGTGCTGCCAGATCGACATCGGCACTGATCTCACCGGACTGCTGCGCCTCCTGAAGCAGATGGAACAGGCGTCTGAACTGCACGACCGTTGCCTGATCCGCCAACTGCCGGGTGACGTCGTCCCGGTTCTCCAGCAACTCGCGCAGAACCACCCGCACCGAATCCGGGTGCTGATGCAAATGGGAAGCCTTGGCCTGCAGAAAGTGCTGCAGACGCTGCTCCAGAGGAGCCCTTTCCGGCTGCAGGTGCTCTGTCAGTTCGCCAAACTCATTCAGGGATAACTTCAACACCTCCATGTAAAGCGCCTGCTTGGAACCGAAGTGGTGAAAGATATTCGCCTTGCTCACCCCAGCCGCCGTAGCTACATCATTAATCGACACGCCATCAAAGCCTCGCTCGGCAAACAGCTGCCGCGCCTCGGAAAGAATGTGCCGAGCGGTTTCATTCAAGGGTGAATCAGCGACCTTATTGGGCATACCTTACTCCGAAATGCACTGACTGACCATTCGGTCAGACAGTAGTGTGCATAAGATAAACCTGCAAATCAAGGGGTTAACAAAGGGGAAAAAGGCGAAGTATCAGGCGGTGTGCTTAGAGTGCAATCGCACCAGTATATTCAAATACGGGTCCATAGGTCGCGATTTGGCGCAAAACGTGTTTCGGCTGTGTGAATAATCATCGAGTTCTTTGTCGATTATTTGACAATGTCTCCTGATGTCACTAATGAATGGAGGAACCCTTTCTTTTTCTCAAGGAAGCAGGATGAAGCCAGGGAACAGAACTTTGTCTGATGCGTCGCTGAACAAGGCGGTATTGCTTGGTGCTGCAACCTTGATGCTGCTCCTGGGCATAGCGGTTTATGTTCTGGACCGCGAGTCGGCAAGTGTTTATTTCCTCACTCCTTTCGGTTCACTGGACCCTGGCACATCGACTTTCGGCTCTCTTGGCGGTCAGCTTCCGGAGTTTGTTCACGTTTATGCCTTCAGTTTGCTGACAGCAATCATTTTTAATCTCTCGCGCCGCATCGTGCTTTTGAGCTGCGGCTTCTGGTGGTTGATCGACACCATGTTTGAAGTGGGTCAGCATCCGATTATCAGTCCTCACATCGTTTCGTTCATACCATCGTGGTTTAGTCGCGTCCCGTTTCTCGAAAATACCACTTCGTATTTCCTGTACGGAACATACGATCCCTGGGATCTCCTAGCCATCCTCCTGGGTGGTCTAACCGCTTACGGAACCGCCGTACGCCTTCATAGGGAATGAGAAGCCAACATGACAAACACCAATACTGCAATTCAATTGATACTCCGGACGTTATTATTGTTTGCAGTAATGGCCGGTGGTGTACTGTCAATTTTGGGAAGTGACGGCGGAGGCGGTGGTGGTGATGGTGGTGGTGGTGGAAGTGTAGGGTCCTCACCAATCCTTACCGAGGTCACCGTTACGCCAGACAGGATTGCTGCTGGCTTAACCGTCCTTTTCACAGGTAGTTTCACCTTCACGGATGCTGACGGTAATCTCAATGGGGGCGCTTTTTATTACACATACGATGAAACCACCTATTCATTCCCTCTACCACCAGAACTTCAGGGACTCACAAGTGCAACCATCATCTTCGAACTTCAGGCAATCCTTAATTCAAATGTGGGTGTCCAGGATGTCCCATGCTGGGTGGTGGATAACACCGGAAGATCTTCGAATATTATTCATGTCAACTTCACGCAACTCTGGACAAGGCAGTTTGGGACGCTCCTTGACGATGTCGGTTCTGGCATTGCAACAGACAGCACAGGCAATGTCATCGTTGCGGGTACAACCTCCGGGGAGTTAGACGGGCAAACCAACCTTGGAATGTCGGATGTCTTTATTACCAAATATTCGTCGGACGCCAGTCCGGTATGGACCAAGCTATTCGGCTCAGGAAACTCCGATTACGGACATGCTGTCGCAGTCGACAGTAATGACAATATCTATGTCGTTGGCAGCACCCTCGGTACGCTTTTCGACGGTGAGCCAACCGACGGGGCTGGAGATGGATTCATTAGCAAATTCGACGCCTCTGGCAATCGGGCATGGACCCGTCTGATTAGCACGGCCGGTACGAGCGACAGTGCGTATGCTGTCGCTGTCGATGCTAACGACAACATCTATGTTGCCGGAGAAACTTCTGGGGCACTCAATGGTGAGACTCACACTCTCAGTTATGATGCGTTCCTTGTTAAATATGATGTCAACGGCAATATCATCTGGACGCGACTGCTCGGAACAACCGGACAGGAAACCGCCTATGGTGTTAGCGTGGATATCACTGGCAACGTATACGTAACCGGCTATACAGATGGTGTTTTAGGTGTCGATCCTTCACCTGGCGATCCGGTGATCAACGCCGATGCATTTGTATCAAAATTTGACACAAGCGGCGCCCTTCAATGGACAACCCAGCTGGGCACCTCATGCGCCGAATGGGCGAAGGGTATTACGGTAGATGCAAGTGACAACATTTCCATTGTCGGCAAGATTTACCAATGCGCCTTGCCAGGCAACAGCGCAAACGGACTTTATGATGCCTTTCTTGCAAAACTTGACGCTTCTGGCACTATTCGATGGATCAAGCAATTTGGAACAGCAAGTCATGACAGTGCCAACAGTATCACTGCTGACAGCACAGGCAATCTCTATATCACCGGCTATCTCAACAGTGCGTATTTTACTGGCACCTCTGAAGGACACGATATTTTTCTGTCGAAATACGACGGCAACGGTAACCGGCTATGGCAGGATCAGGATAGTGCCGCCGCGAACTGGGGAAATCAGGGTTTAGCGGTCACTCTCGACAGTTCGAACAGTCTCTTTCTGACCGGTCAGGTTCAGGGCGTACTCGACGGTCACACCAATGCTGGTGGGAACGATGTCTTCATCCTCAAATATGATAGCAACGGCATTCGTTGGTGATATAGCGACATAGTTCAACTGGTATGAGCGTTGTGCTTCAAACAATCCATCTGAAGATAATGCCTCATTTCTATCTCTAAGAGGATATCTTTACCTGTCTAACAGGTTGGCTACCACTGGCTGAATAAGCCCAAGGCATCGCCTCTCCCACACTGACACTCACCACCGACCCCAAAGCGACCAATCCAGATAATAAAGACCTACGTTAGAAGCCATTTGATATTAATTAGGTCCTGAGACATATAGTTATTCTTAATGATAATTCATAGCGTATTACATATTTATATAAGCTAAATTCCCTATCCCTACAAAGTAGACAACGGTCACCTTTCCCCTACACTTAGAGCAGGAGTTAACTTTTACTCAATTCCAAAAATGGAGATGGTGGAACTCATGTCAGATATCCAACTTAGCGATGTAACCATTCATATTGATCGTGAAACTACTAACGTGGATCGTAGTAGAGTTGAGAGCGCCCTTCGAGGCCTTGAAGATGTGGTCAGCGTACACATGCCAGACGACAAGCCGCACTTGATTATTGTTGAGTACAACTCGAAAAAGACAAACTCCGGTGTTATGTTGGCCGCGGTACGCGAGATAGTCGGCCATGCAGAGTTGATAGGTCTGTAATTTGTATTTTTTCTTGTCACGCTGATAGTTTGTATTGGCGTGGCAGGATGCAATTAGTGCTGATAACTATCAACAGGTTGTGTTTTTTCCCCTCCGACATCTTAAGCATAAGAGACATGAGCGACGGTCATGAGGGGCTTACTTTTTTCCATCGTAGCTTGCGCAGTCTCTTTACTATTTGCTGAATCCTTGGCGACCGTTCTAGTCAAACTTTCTATAATAGAAATCGATGATTTCGATGAGGCCCATGGCTTAATCATGATCATATTACTAGCTTTATATATGGGGTATGCCCCATTCTTTCCCAAGGACTTTGAGAACCATCATAAGAAAGATGATAGTAACGGCAATCGAGAATAGTGATTCAGTAAGAATTGGTTGGAAGGATAAAATAATGACCAGATGTAAACACCACCCATCACTGCACAAAAATCATTCCCTTCGTCCTCTTTTGTATTCCATGACCAAGCGACAAGAATATCATGTCCCTATTCGGTTTCACCCCCAACAAGGGTTGCCATAGAGCCAATCACCCAATGATTTCCTCCAGAAGAATGCACAACACAGCCATTTACCTCATGGCGTTCTTTGTCGTCCTTATCGGTCTAGCCTCGATTATTGGCAGTGGCGGCGGTGACGGTAATGATTACACCCCTCCCCCCATCGATCCTGCATGCAATATTCAAAACCAAGGAGGCTGGATAACAGTCACTGAACCAAGCACCTGTCCTTCTGAAACCGAGTCACCAGCCCCTTACATATACGGTGGAGCATTCGTTAGTTCTGACTGGTTTCACTGTTGTAGCGGCTCGGCGACCGACACAGGAGTCACTGTGACATGGCGCAATCAAACAACTGGCGTAAGTGGTAATACAACACAGAGAGTCAGATACTGTTGGTTCTTTACGATCTATCTATGTGATCACACATGGGCGGCAAACATTCCACTTGTCATGGGGGAGAACCGTCTTACTGTCTCTGCCGCCGATCCATCAAATCATCAGGCAACCGCAACCATTACCATCGTCAGGAAACCGGAAACCATTCCTCCCACCATTGTCTCAACCAGCCCTGAAAACGCTCAGGCTAGTGTCTCACCCAACCAGGTCATTACCGCCACGTTCAGCGAGGAGTTAACGCCAACGACTCTCAATGCCAACACATTCTACCTGAGGGACAACATAGGCACTCCTGTGACGGGCACTGTCACCTATGCAGCAACAACGGCGACCTTTACACCAGCATCCGACCTTGCCTACTCAACCACGTATATCGCAACCATTAGTAACGAAGTGAAGGACTTGTCGGGCAACGCAATGGTTCAAGTCTATTCCTGGACATTCACAACGGGGGCCGAACCAGATACCTCCCCCCCCACAGTCTCTATGATCGATCCAGCCGATGGCGAAATTTGCGTTCCCTTGGATAACAATATCTCTGTCACTTTTAGTGAAGCGATGGACGCCTCGACACTCAATGCATCCTCCTTCCAACTCACCGATCTTAGTTTCAACCCCATCAGTGGCGGGATTAGAAATACGACGACAAGCTCGACTTTCACGCCCTTTAATAATTTGGCTTATGAAACGGGCTACAGGGCCGTGCTAACTACAGGCATAAAGGATCTGGCGGGTAATACACTCGCCTCGGACTACTCCTGGACGTTCACTACAGTACCGACAGGGGGCGGTGCCTGGACAACGGTCTCAACGACCAACGCCCCCTCGTATCGCTATGGCCATAGCGCTATCTGGACTGGTAGTGAGATGATCATCTGGGGAGGTGGTTGGAACGGCGTTTCCAACACGGGCGGTCGCTATAATCCTCCTGTTGATGCCTGGCAACCAACTGGTACGAACAATGCACCTTCCCCAAGAATGAATCACACTGCAGTATGGACTGGCGACGAGATGATCATCTGGGGTGGATATGCTAATCCAATCTGGCTAAATACCGGTGGGCGCTATGATCCGTTAACTGATACCTGGCAAAGTATTAATACCGACGGTGCACCTTCTCCCAGGCGGTATCACACTACTGTTTGGACCGGCAGCGAAATGATCATTTGGGGCGGAAACGATGCATCACAGACCTACAACGATGGAGCACGCTACCTTCCCGGCACCGACACCTGGCTACCTATGTCATCGATAGGTGCCCCACAACAACTTTACGGCAACTACAATGCGGAAACTTTCTGGACTGGCAGTGAAATGCTGCTTTGGGATCGTACTTCGGTAACTGGTGGCAGATATAATCCTGTCACGGATACATGGTCACCAATCTCGACTGCTGGCGCCCCCACTACCACACCTCAGTCTGAGGCGGTTGTCTGGACCGGGACGGAAATACTGATCTGGGGTTCTGACTACTTTGGTGCATATAACCCTGTAACAAATACTTGGAGGCAACTACCTACAACTTGTGCCCCCTCCACACGTACTGACTCCACAGCAGTATGGGCAGGCAATGAAATGATTATCTGGGGCGGTAAATACGGCAACTTCGAACTTGATAGCGGAGCAAAGTACCAGCAGAGTCACAACGCCTGGACTTTGACAACACTAGTAAACGCCCCCTCCCCCCGCTATCAACACACAGCCGTGTGGACCGGAACAGACATGATTATCTGGGGTGGCACGCCTGATGGTACGGGAGGCAAATACACACCATAAAAGAACAGACCTGTGTTGCTTCTCTCATGTGAGACGTTACAAGTACAAACTGCTGCGGGATGGATAGCAGTCATAGTCACTCACCACTATTGATGTCAGTCACATGTCATTAGCTGGCGAGAAGACCTTTATCCCATGATGTCTGCTGCAGGGTGGACACAGCGTTAACTCTGAACAAGTAGAAACTCAATAGTTAATCTTGTCTTCAAGCTCTTGCCAGTGTGCGAAAGTAGGCAAAGCTTGCTCACGAAGCGCCTGCAGTATTGGCAGATGTCGCTCGGATGGTTCACGCAATATCTCTTGCTTGATCACCACATCATCGAAACCGGCTTCCGCCGCATCGGCCGCTGTGGCCGCGAAATAGATCGCATCGACACGTGCCCAGTAGGCGGCGGCAAGGCACATCGGGCAGGGTTCGCAATTCACATACAGTTCGCAGCCGGTTAACTGGAAATCCCCCAGCTCGAGACAGGCATCGCGGATCGCCTGCACTTCGGCATGGGCGGTTGGGTCATTGTTCAGCGTGACACGATTGTTGCCCCGTCCGATGATTCGTCCGTCTTTGACCACTACTGCGCCGAATGGCCCACCGCCGTTGGCAATCGACTCATCGGCAAGACGGATGGCCTCCTGCAAGAAATGTTCGTTCATCACAAAATTCCCTGAGTTTTCTTCACTATAAAGGCGTAGGAGCTGGGGAGTAAAGGAGGGATTAAACAACCGTTGGAAATCAGCAGTAATCCGTCAATTCCTAAGTTAACGGTAAATACCGCTGTCGGATTACGCTGTGCGAATCCGACCTACGACAAAACCGACCTACAAGGGGAAACCGGACAACGGTGGACGGACGAGAAAGTATTACAGTTCCCGGGAAGGGCAACGCCTGACGAGGGGGCAGCCGTGGCACTGCGGGCGCTTGCGGCAATAGTCCTTGGCATGTATCACGATGAGGGCATGAAATTCGTTGTAAAGCGCTACTTGTTTCTCCGTGCGGCCGAAGAAATCTTCCACCATGCTACGCAGCATCTCGTAGCCTTCGTTGCCGCTGATCAGTCCGAGGCGGGAAAAGAGCCGGCGGGTGTAGGCGTCGATGACGAAGACCGGGCGGTCGAAAGCATAGAGCACCATGTCGTCAGCCGTCTCGGGCCCGATACCTTTAACTGAAAGGAGCGCATGACGCAGGTCGTGTGTCGAGAGCTGTTCCAGGTGCCGCTGGCGTCCCTCTTCCAACCACCAGCGGCAGAAGGTCTGCAAGCGCTCGGCCTTGATATTGAAATAGCCGGAGGGGCGAAGCCACTCGGCCAGTTGGGGAAGCGGCGTTTTAACGATCGCCTCAGCAGACAAGGCCTTGTTGCCCTTGAGGTTGGCGATGGCCTTCTCGACATTGGTCCAGGCGGTGTTCTGGGTGAGGATCGCCCCGACCATCACCTCGAACGGGCTGTCTCCCGGCCACCAGTGCTGGGGACCGAAGTGGGAAAAAAGGCGGTCATAAACCCATTGCAGAGTCATCGGCATGCCATCACTGTTTGGAACGCCGAGCTGCAATATTACTTACGGCGCCTGCGGGGGTTATGGCTCTCCCGGCTATGCCGGGTACCGTGAGCGGTCTTGCGCGGGATCGGTTTCTTGTCGCCTTTTCTGGCGGGAGCACTGGGTGCCTCCTCCAGAGCGACACTCTGGCGCAACAGGGAAAGCTCTTCGTCCTTGAGCTCCTCCCAGCGTCCCGGACGAACCCGCCGTGGCAAGGTGATGGGCCCGTAGCGTACGCGGATCAGACGGCTGACGGTTACGCCCTGCGATTCCCACAGCCTGCGTACCTCGCGGTTACGTCCTTCCTCCAGCATCACGTGGTACCAGTGATTGGCCCCTTCGCCACCGCCGTCGACAATGGTATTGAAGCGCGCCGGTCCGTCTTCCAGCTCAACGCCGTCGCGCAACTGCTGCAGTGTCTCCGGCGCCACCTCACCAAGCACCCGCACCGCATACTCGCGCTCGATGGTGTAGGAGGGGTGCATCAGACGATTGGCCAGTTCCCCGTCGTTGGTGAACAGCAGCAGACCGGAGGTATTGATGTCGAGTCGACCCACGGCGATCCAGCGGCCGTTGCGTAGCCCCGGCAAGTTATCGAACACGGTGGCTCGACCTTCCGGATCACTACGGCTGGTTACCTCACCCACTGGCTTGTGGTAGAGCAGCACGCGACAGCGGTGACTGTGCTCGATGCGGGTCTTGCTGACCACGTGACCGTCAACACGGATCACATCGGTGGCGCTGACACGATCGCCCAAGGTGGCCAGCTTACCGTTGACCGAGATGCGCCCTTCGCTGATCCACGCCTCGATCTCGCGGCGCGAACCGAAGCCGGCACGGGCCAACACTTTTTGCAGTTTTTCAGTCATTCAGGCGTTCAGTCGTAGATGGCCGGTTCGACATCGGCGGTGATGATCGCGGCAAGGGCCAGTGGGTCCGCGCTGATGTCTTTGGCCGCGAACTGCTCCGCTCCGCCCTCGCCCGGCAGGCGCAGATCCAGCTCGGCATTGATTTTGTCGATATCCCGCAGCTCCGCCAGGGTCGGCAGATCATCCAGGCTCGTGAGATTAAAGTAGTCGAGGAAATCCTTGGTGGAGGCATACATGGCCGGCTTGCCCGGCACATCGCGATGCCCGACAATACGGACCCAGCCACGCTCCTGCAAGGTCTTCATGATATTGGAACTAACCGCCACGCCGCGAATATCCTCGATCTCGGCGCGGGTGATCGGCTGACGATAGGCCACTAGCGCCAGGGTCTCGAGCAGTGCGCGTGAATAACGCGGGGCGCGCTCCTCCCACAGACGGGAGATCCAGCGCGAGACGGTGGCACGGGCCTGGTAGCGATAACCGCTGCTCACCTCCTTGAGTTCGATACCGCGGCCTTCGCACTCCTGCTGCAGGGTCTGCAGCACCTCCTGAATCGCCTTTTTCTCCGGCCGCTCTTCCTCCTCGAACAAACCGAGCAGGCGGTCGATGCTTAAGGGGTCACCGGCGGCAAACAGGGCCGCTTCGACAATATTCCTGAGCTGTTGGGGATCCATAGTCGTCATAAAGTATGAAACCTTGGTTATTCTTCGCTGCTGTGACCTACAGCCTTGACGTGAATCGGTCCGAAAGGCTCAGCCTGGATCAGCTCGATCATCGATTGCTTGATCAGCTCCAGTACCGCCATCAGGCTGACCACCACCCCGCGGCGTCCCTCTTCCACGGTGAACAGTGTGGTAAATTCGATAAAGCTGTCCGGGGTGATCTTCTCCAGAATCTGCGACATGCGCTCGCGGATGGAAAGTGGCTCGCGCTGGATCTGGTGGTGGGCGAACATCTCGGCGCGCTGCATCACTTCGGTCATCGCCAGTAGAAGATCGCGCAGGTCCACATGCGCCTGCGGCCGCTCGCTGTGCTTGTCGGGGGTGGCAATGGCAATGGGAAATGTATCACGCCCGCTGCGCGGTAACTCATCGATATCCTCGGCCGCCTGCTTGTAACGCTCATATTCCTGCAGACGACGAATCAGCTCGGCGCGCGGATCGGCCTCGTCACCCTCCTCCTCGACCGGACGAGGCAGCAACATGCGCGATTTGATCTCTGCCAGCATCGCCGCCATTACCAGATACTCCCCTGCCAGCTCCAGCTGCATCTCCTTCATGATCTCCACGTATTCCATGTACTGGCGGGTGATCTCAGCGATCGGGATGTTGAGGATATCCAGGTTCTGTCGCTTGATGAGATACAGCAACAGATCGAGCGGCCCCTCGAAGGCCTCGAGAAACACCTCCAGCGCCTGGGGTGGGATGTAGAGGTCCTTCGGCAGCTCGGTGATCGGTGCCCCCTGCACGACGGCAAAGGGCATCTCCTCCTGCTGCGGTGTCACCTGGGTTTCGCTCATCTCACTCATCAGCTGTAAGTCAGCCCCATGGCGCCACGCACCTCGCGCAGGGTTTCGCGCGCCACATCGCGCGCCTCCTCACTGCCCTCGGCCACGATATTGCGGACCAGGTGCGGTTGCTCGGTAAACTCTTTGGCACGCTCACGAATCGGCGCCAGCTCTGCCTGAATCGCATCGATCACCGGCTGTTTGCAGTCGAGACAGCCAATGCCCGCACTGGTGCAGCCCTCCTGCACCCACGCCTTGACCTCGTCATTGCTGTAGACGGCGTGCAATTGCCACACCGGACACTTCTCCGGATCGCCCGCATCGGTACGGCGCACACGGGCCGGATCCGTGGGCATGGTGCGCAGCTTCTTCTCCACCTCTTCCGGCGCCTCGCGCAGGGAAATGGTGTTGCCGTAGGACTTGGACATCTTCTGCCCGTCGAGTCCCGGCATTTTCGAAGCGGGGGTCAACAGCGCCTGCGGCTCCGGCAGGATAATCTTGCCACTGCCCTCCAGGTAGCCGAACAGGCGCTCGCGATCCCCGAGGGTAATATTCTGCTGATCGTTGAGCAGTGCCTGGGCCGTTCCCAGCGCCTCGTGATCGCCCTGCTCCTGATAGCGCTTGCGCAGTTCGTGATAGAGCTTGGCTGCCTTCTTGCCCATCTTCTTGGCGGCGGCCTCTGCCTTCTCCTCGAAGCCCGGCTCACGGCCATAAAGATGGTTGAAGCGGCGCGCCACCTCACGGGTCAGCTCTACG
>JBFEWO010000152.1:0-6510 GCA_041546305.1 Thiohalomonadaceae bacterium
AGGCATGTATTGCAGCTCCACAATCAGGAGATGATCTCAAAAGGGCGCTCGGACACTGAGACAAGGTGACCTGCCACACGGTAAACAGGGTCAAATTCCACCCACTGAATCGGTGACAATGTATTACACCTACGGCTTCACCGCAGAGGTACCTTGCCTTGTCATCTAAATATTGCTGTAAATCTGCGGTTGACAGATGAGGGTAGCAAGGTAGAATGTCGCCCCTCTCAAGCGGGAATAGCTCAGTTGGTAGAGCACAACCTTGCCAAGGTTGGGGTCGCGAGTTCGAGTCTCGTTTCCCGCTCCAATTTTACCTCCACCCCCCCCCTCTTTTTCCTGGGTGAACCACCCGCCCGACGGCAGTGAGTTGTTGTTTTCTCAGGCACCCTCTTTGTCACCATCCCGCCGTGGCCGCCGTCCGGGGAATACCGTTTTGTCCTTCGGTGCGTGACGGAAAAATCCACCCAAGCCCAATCGATTCATCTGATAATACAAAAAACAACCAATACACCAGCCTGCATAAGAAACTACCGTGAGCACGATAAGCACCGCGACGACGCCCCATCCGGCCGGTGAGTAGCCATACTCGATCAACCCAAGCGCAAGCGCTACGGTCAATGCACCAACCAGCTGGCCAAACTTGTGTGGTTGGATATTATCAAGGCGATAGTCCGACCTCATCAGATGCAGCGGCCGAACCACCCAACGATACAACAGCGTAAAGGGACTGATCCCCCTGACGCTTCCCGACAACAGAAACACGATCCCAAGCAGGAACAACGGCAGTGTCTCCTGCATCATCAGAGCAGCCCCTGAAATACCAATGGTCAGCAATTGCCCCATTTTAATCTCTGCGTGATCAACGTAGTCCGACATGCTTCTCTCCTCTTGAGGTCTGTCTTTGACACACAGTAAACTATTCATTTGTCTATAACTTATAGACATTCTGCATAACAGCTATACAAATATGAATAAAATTAACTGGGATGGACTACGTTTCTTCATCGCTGCCGCAGAGGGTGGCAGCCTGACAGCCGCGGCCAGATTGCTGGATTCAAATCAGCCGACTGTGGGAAGGCACATCGATGCACTCGAGGCCGAACTGGGAGTTCGTCTCTTTCAACGTTCAGTCAAAGGGCTAGCGCTGACCGACGAGGGGAGTCACCTTCTTAATCACTGCCGTGAGATCCAGGCGCTGGTGGTACGGATCACCAGAACCACCACCGGCGAAGAGGATATTAGCGGAACTGTCCGGGTCGCCTTGCCGGAGGGGCTCTGCCTTGAGGTGCTTACCCCGCTCCTGCCGCAGTTCTACCTCACCTACCCCAACATCAAACTGATCCTGAATGTCTCCTCAAATAGCGCCAACCTGACGCGTGGCGAAGCGGATATCGCGGTCCGCCTGTTCCGCCCTAAAGAGGGAGACCTGGTCGTGAGACGCCTCGGTGAAATGACCATGGGGTTGTTTACCTCACGGGCATACATCAATGCCTTTGGCTGTCCTGCCGAGGTGGGCGAACTGGCGAAGCACCGCATCATCACCTACGGCGATCAGCTCTCCCACCTGCCGGAAAATCAATGGTTGCTTGAACACACTCCTCCGGCAATGCAGGTGTTATGCAGTGACAGCACCAGCACTCGTCTCAAGGCAACGCTTTCCGGTATCGGCATATCGATTCTGCCTCATCTGATCGCCAGCCCTGACTCATCGTTAGTCCCCCTGCTGGAACAGGTCTCATTGCCCGGTAATGAAATGTGGCTGGTCTATCACAAGGATTTACGGGAACTCACCCGGATTAGGGCGGTTGTGGATTTCATCGGATCGCATCTAACGGCAGCTGTTGAACGCTAAATCAAGGGACGCTCTTTTTTTCCCCTGATTGTTTGCCCTCCACCGGTGCTTTGCATCGGACTCCGGTTTACCTCTTATCGCCACTTTGACACGGGTTTCTCTCTGGGCTAAGTCGTTCCAGAGATACACGGCCCCCAAGCGATCTCGCCCACTGCATTGTTGTTGAAGCAAGTCCCTCACTTCCGTAGAGACAATTGCCTAAACCCTGCGTCCTTCGTTCAGATGAATAAGGAGCCGCATGAAATCGCCCTCGCACCGCTGGATAACCCTGTTCGTACTCCCGTTTATCGCCGTGCTGATGGCCTGTAGTTGAGGTGGCGACAGCAACAGCAATGAGGGGGATACCACCACTTTTCCTCCGGAACCCTTCGATCCCCTGTTTCCCGCCAACGCCGACGACTATGAAGGACAAGGCGATAACACCATCGCGTCAGCCACATTAATTCAACTCGGTGAAATCCAGGATCGGACGCTCTGGCCCATAGGCGATATTGATTATGTCCGTGTTGAACTCACCGCCGGTATCCCCTATGAGTTCGCGGTGAAACAACTCTGTGTCCCCTGCAACACCTGTCTCTCCTTGTATGCTGCCGATGGTATCACCCACTCGCTACCGATGACGACCACCTCGGGTTAGACAGCAGGATCAGCTATACACCTCCGCTTGACGGCACTTACTTCCTGAAAATCGAATCCTTCAAGGGGGTGTTCCGGCTCAATGAGCCTACTCTCCCCCGGCTCCCACCATGGGTGAACAAAAGAGTGACGATTACGGTGTCAGTGCATACGCGCTAAGTGCCCATACCTTCACCGATGCTGACAACGACGGCGCCTCAACCTATTACGACTGCAATGACAATGACCCCACGATTTACACTTGGGCGGAAGAGATCGCAGGGGATGGCATCAGCCAAAACTGTTCGGGCATAGACCAACTGCTTACTTCCACCGCCGACGCCTCCTGATAGAACGTCTGGGTTTACATCTATCCCACACTAACAGCAGGTCTTTCCGCCGCAATTCCCACATTTTTTGAATGTGTTTCGCTAACCCTTTCTTTGGTCTAGATTTTAAGAAGCCCCCAAACCTAATAGGTGGGACTGTCACTTTATTGACATATCCAACGACAATAATTGAACTGAAAATAATAAAAGGAAAGGGAGATCTCCTTGCGCACACCCAATGCCTTCACGGACCTAAGACCGACGCTGCGTCTTTTTTTGTTCATCATGGGAGTGGTATTTCTCTGTGAAGCCACAGTCATGTTTGTGCTTCCTGCACTACTACCCTACGAAAACAACACCATGGTCGAGGCATTGGTCGATGCCTCGCTTTTAAGTGTGATGTCTTCCATTATCATCCTGCCATTGATGTTACGTCTGCGCCGCCGTGCCGAGAACGTCGAACAGGCGATCAATATCACAGACGATGGCTACTGGGTTGTTAACAGCAAGGGCCGATTCCTCGAAGTAAACGACGGCTATTGCAGGATGATCGGGTACTCGCGCGAGGAATTACTCAAGATGCAGATTTCCGACGTTGAAGCCATCGAGGATTCAGCGCTTGTCCGTTCACATATCGAATCGATCATGAGAAATCATCAGGATCGCTTTGAAACACGACATCGGCACAAGAGCGGGAGGTTAATTGAAATCGAGGTCAGTGTTGTCCGTGTCGGTGCCGACACAATGGTAGTTTTTCTGCGCGACATTACAGATCGCAAACGCGCCGCATCAGAAATACATAACCTTGCATTCTATGACACCCTCACTGGCCTCCCCAACCGCAGACTCCTGATTGACCGGTTGGAGCAAGTCCTGGCACGAAGTCGTCAGCACAACTGCTATAACGCAGTAATGTTCCTGGATCTGGACAACTTTAAAACATTAAACGATACAAGGGGGCACTCACAGGGCGATCGCCTGCTCATGGAGGTTGCAAACCGTTTAAAGGGAACTCTGCGTCGCGATGATACCGTTGCCAGACATGGGGGTGATGAGTTTGTCATCATCGTTGAAAATCTATGCCAACAATTGGAGCATGCCACAGACATTTCTCAGGCACTCGCTAAAAAGATAATAAATGCACTCAACCGTCCCTTTATGCTGGATGAGCTGGAATTCCAAACATCACTCAGTGTAGGAATCACCCTGTTTCAGGGGGATGATGTCAATGTGGATGAACTGCTTCGTCAGGCGGACACCGCCATGTATGAAGCAAAGAAATCCGCACACAGCCGCCTCGCCTTCTTCCAACCCGCGATGCAGCATGCCCTGGTGAAGCGAACCACATTGGAAAGCGATCTCCGCAACGCCTTGTCACGCGGCGAACTGGAGCTTTATTACCAGCCTCAGGTAGATGCTTCAGACGAGATCACCAGTGCCGAGGTCTTGTTACGCTGGCGCCATCCAGTACGCGGGATGATCTCCCCGGCTGAATTCATCCCCGTGGCAGAAGATACCGGCTTGATTCTACCTATTGGCATGTGGGTACTGGAAAATGCATGCAAGACGCTCAAGTACTGGGGACAAGACCCCATGCTAGAGAAGGTACAATTATCGGTCAATGTGAGCGCACACCAGTTCCGCCAGCCGGACTTTGTCGATAGCTTGAGCAACCTGCTCAGCACCTGTGGCGCCTGTGCCAGCAAACTCAAACTGGAGCTGACGGAAAGCGCCGTACAGGAGAACATCACCGAGAGCATTGAGAAGATACGGCTATTGCAGGGCCAGGGACTGGGCTTTGCCATGGACGATTTCGGCACCGGTCACTCCTCCTTGACTAATCTTAAGCGGCTACCTATCGATCAACTCAAAATAGACCAGTCTTTTGTCCGTGATCTCTCCTTCGATGCCAGCGACCGAACCATTGTACGAACCATTATCGTGATGGCCGAGTCACTCGGGCTCGAGGTGATTGCCGAAGGTGTGGAAACGCCAGAACAGCGCAAACTGCTCTATGCCTTTGGCTGCGAAGCCTACCAGGGTTATCTTTATGGACCCCCAATGCCACTTACCGACTTCGAGAACATGGCAAAGCAGCAGGGAGGGGCGACTGCACAAGCCATTTGAAATGGCTTCAACTCCGGGCGGGTTACCACGCTGACGCAGCACCACGCAAATACAACCGTTTTGCCCCTTCACTCCCTTGAGTTAGTGTGACTGCGTTCTCATCATCGGTTGCGCCGAATGCCGATAATTTAGCCTCACAACAATTATCAGGATCGTTACAGCATGAACGTACGTCTTCTTATTCTAACGGGAGCGCTCGCTCTTTCTGCGGGTGCCCAGGCAGGTAACTCGACACTTGACGCCGCGATTGGCGGGGGTATTGGTGCCGCTATCGGTAACGAAATCGGTGGCCGTGACGGGGCCATTCTGGGGGGCGCCATCGGCGCCGCCGTCGGCACCTCTGGCAGCAATAGCGGTCCCCGCGTTGAACCGAAGGGTGAAGTCCACTATGAAATCCGCAAAGAGGGTGGACATCCAGAGGGCTACCACTGCCCTCCCGGTCAGGCCAAGAAGGGACGATGCTGAAGGTAAGCACGGCGTAAAGCAGGGGGCAACTTAGCCCCCCGTTTTCTCTGATTGGTTTTCCCGGTAGTTCCGGTCTGTTGACCTCAGACAGTAATCGCCTCAATGACACACCATTTCCCAAGAAGCGGGGGCATCTGCTGCCGCACACCCAAGAACCCATCGGTCACCTGGTTGTTCTCAAAGAACAGATCGCCATGGTGAGGCTCCTTGGCGAAGTATTCGAAAGCACTTGGACCAAACAGTTAGGTAAAGGCAGAAGTCCCTTTGTAAATACTACCCGGTATGTACCCAGTGGCATGTCATATCCACTCGTCCCCGTGCAACACAGCCCGACCATGCTATGAATCGATATTTCCTGACAAAGCGATTTGCCTACCGGTGCCATATGAAATACTCCAGGATTTGCACCATCATCTTCAATACACCGTGACTGGCTAAAGCACGTTAGATTCAGTATGGCGTAGTTGTAGTGAGATCATTGCGTGCTACCACAGCAACCATCGGGTTGATTGTCTGACCGAACAACAGGCCTTGAAGTCTTGCCTCTAGGGAAAGTGCCACGAAAATTCTTTGCGACTCCATAACATTCTCCTTGATTTAAACAAACCCTAACGAATTCTTACTTAACGCCCATACAAGCCGCACAAACGCCACAACTATCGCACTACCAGAATCTGACTCCCCATCAACACTCAATAAGCTAATCTAACCGCCGCCCGATATTTGTTTCCTTCATGATATCCGACAAGAGTTAGCTACATTTTCCTACATACATTCGCTCCTTATCTGATAGCACAAATTTATTTCCTCAAAATTGCTTCATCATCACTACACAACACAGTGTTTTCACTTTTTTTTACCCATTGATTCTGGCACCCTTCCTCCCAGGTCTGTTATCCGTGAGGCAGGGAAACTTCACTTCTAACTGAAAACGCCACTGCCAATTAGTCGCATCAGACTGTCTTTCCAGGGACATAACTCACTTCGACGAGTTAATTCGTGGAACAGGGATCGATTCACATCAGGAGGGAATTTTATGAAGAGAATCACTTCGTTAATCATCATTGGATTCAGTTTTATTTACAGCATCAACGCAAATGCACTAACGCCAACCATTACTGA
>JBFEWO010000017.1:0-30229 GCA_041546305.1 Thiohalomonadaceae bacterium
CTCGACACGCCGGTTTTTTTCCCGTCCCTGCGGGGTGTCATTGGCGGCAATGGTCACCGCCGGGCCAAAGCCGCGGACTACATTGGGCGCCAACCCGTTGCTGATCAGGATATCCGCCACCCGGTCGGCACGCTGCACCGAGAGGGCTAGGCTGTGCATAGGGATCGCTTCGAGCTGATCCGAAAAACCGACCAATATGAGTTCACGAACCCCAGTCTCCTTGCTTCGGATGAAATCGACCAGCCGCCTAACGTCGTGGTGAGCCTTGTTATCCAGCATCGCCGAGCCGCGATGAAAGCGAAAGTTGAGCGACAGCCGCCTGGCGCCATTGGTCACCGCCAGGTATTCGGAATGTATCCTGCCCGAGGCGATTGCCGTCCCGGTAATGATCTCCTGGGAGACAAAACCGGTGTCGGCTACCACCAGTTGTCCCGACCGTGAGAGTGAAAACTCGATAAACTCCCGTGCCAGAGGATTGTTAAGCTTCTCGGGCAGGTAGAGGAAAAGCCGTCGGGCCAGGGCGTAGTCCTCGGTCACAACAGTGAAATCATCGGGCAGGATCGCCGACTCTCCACCATCCATCACGGCCAACGCCTTTGACTGACGGATATAGGGCAGTCCGACAAAACCGACAGCATTGGGATCGACAGAGACCGCATCGGAAAGATTGGCGTTGGACTCAAAGCGCTGGGCATCGGCAACCAACGGCGCCTTCTTAGTGAGTACCAGGGACTTAAAGGTGTCGTAGGTACCGGACTTATCGTCTCGGGCATAGACATGGATCGGGCCGGCGTGAGCACCGACCTCGCTCCAATCCTGGATTTCCCCGGCAAAGATTTGCCGCAGCGTCTCCTTGTTCAACTGGGTCAGCGGATTGTCCGGATGAACAATTACCGCAATCCCGTCAAGACCAAGCACAAATTCGCTGCCGGTCGAATCCATACGACCAAGCGAAGACAATTCTGCCACCTCCTTCTCCTTGATTGGGCGCGAGGACATCCCGATGTCCGCCTCACCGGAGGCCAACGCCTTGAAGGAGGTGCTGGAACCGTGGGCCTTGATAATCACCTTAATCCTTTCGCCGACTGCCGAAACCGCCGTGATCTCCTTCTCTTCGGCGGCGATTCGCTTCTCTTCGATCGCTGTATCAAGGTGCTCCGCCAACCAACGCTTGACCAATGCCGGTCCCAGCTCGGCACCGATGGTGTTGGAGCCATGCAGGCGCAGCAACGTCTGCTCTACTGACCATGCCGATGAGGTGGTAATCAGAAATAAAAGCGTAACGAAAATTTTCCGTAACATGGGTTGTCACCGTTTTCTTATTGGAACATCTGCGGTTAACCGTAATAAGAAAACGTGACACTGAGATGACAAAGAGAAGACTGTCACACAATATTCATACTCATAAAAAAAGGGGCGATGACGCCCCTTTTCAATATTGCAGCAGTGTTGTCGTTAGCGGATCCAGACCTCTACACGACGGTTCTTGGCCCGGCCCGCATCGGAGTCATTAGAGGCCACTGCAACCACGTTGCCAAAACCACGCACCTTGCCCGGTTTAAGCCCCTCTTTGACCAGCAGGTCTGCCACCGCATCGGCCCGGTCGGTGGAGAGCTGCAAACTGACAATCGGCATCGCTTCGTTGCTGTCGGCAAATCCGAACAGCATCAACTCCTTGCCCTTGTTTTGCGGCTGTGCCATGAACTCCTTGAGGCGTTTCACATCCCGCTGGGCCTTGTTGTCCAGCGTCGGGGTGCCGGGCAAAAAACGGAAGTTCAGCGACAGACGCTGCGCCCCGTTGATCAGCGCACGGTACTCCTCCGGTGCATCGGCCGCGACAGACATCGCACTGCCCATGACTTCCTGGGAGACAAAGCCCACCTCTTCTGCCACGGATTGCCCTGCATCGGATACCGCAAACTCTACAAACTTGTTTGCCAGCGGTGTAGCGGTTACCTCAGGCAGATAGAAAAACAGACGACGGGCCAGCACATAATCCTCGGTCGCCACGGTGAACGCATCGGGCACAATCGCATGGGCGTCACCATCGGCTATTGCCAGAGACTTGCTATTCTCTACAAAAGGGAGGCCGACAAAACCGATCCCTGCGGGATCCTTGGCCACCATCTCAGCGATCACCGAGTGGACCGCATCACGCTTTGCGCCGGCAACCAGTTGCGCCTTGCCAAGGACCAGGCTCCGGAAGGTATCGTAGGTACCTGAATTGTCATCCAATGCGTAGACATGGATTGGACCGTCCTTGCCTCCCACCTGGGACCAGTTTTTTACCTCACCGGAGAATATGCGTTTCAGATCTGCCTTAGCCAGCTGTTGCAGCGGATTTTTCGGATTGACGATGACGGCGATACCGTCCAGTGCGATGACATATTCGCAAGCCGCCGTATCACAACGCCCGAACTGCTTTAATGCATTCACCTCGCTGTCTTTGATATGACGCGATGACATGCCGATATGGGCTACCTGACTCTCCAGTGCCTTGAAGCCAGTACTGGAACCGAGCGCCTCGAGCCCCACCGTCAGGGTTTTCCCTGCGCGATTGATGCCGGTAAGGATGTGCACCGAATGGTCATGCTTTTCGGTGATCTGGGCATAACCCTCCTTTTGCAGCCATTTCTTGATCAGCGCTGGAGCCAGCCCCTCCCCTACCGTATCTGAACCATACAACTTGAGATCCGCCTCAAACTGGGCATTAGCCATCCCCCACGCGGCTAACAGCGCGATCCCCAACACATGTGCCAAACGCATAATTACTCCAGTTAACTTCTTATTTATAAAACAAAACTCGTACCATCGCCTGACGCTGTCGTACAAAAAGTGCCGGCGAATGATACAGGCAGTATCGCGCCGCAACGCTTAGACGGGCATACCAATGTTACGGTTTTTTTACAAGTTTATGACATATGTCACATTTTTTCACGCTTGACATTCAAACCGTCTTACCGCTGCCGCCGTAACTCCAGTCGGCGCACAAACTCCTCCATCACCAGACGGTAGAGATTCTCCTTGAGATAAACATCCTCCACCCCGGAGTCCAGGTTGGGATTATCATTGATCTCAATGACATAAACGCCATCGGCATTCTGTTTGAGGTCCACCCCATAGAGGCCGTCGCCGATAAGATTGGCCGCCCGAAGCGCGACCTCCACCACCTCTGCCGGTGCCTCTTCGACCGCCATGGTGCGAAAGCCCCCTTCAGTGAATCCGCCCTTGTCGTCGTAATGGACGATCTGCCAGTGTTTTTTCGACATGAAATACTGGCTCACATAGAGCGGCTTGCGATTGAGAATACCGACACGCCAGTCGAATTCGGTGTAGAGGAACTCCTGTGCCAGGATCAGTTCCGACTCCTTGAACAGCCGCCGCGTGACCTCCCGCATCTGCACCCCGTTTTCCACCTTGAAGACACCCTGGGAGAAGGCACCATCGGGTACCTTGAGTACCATCGGGTAGCCAATAATTTTTTCCGCAGCGCGGATCTCCCCCTTGCCGACGATAACCGTTTTCGGCGTCGACACCTTGTTGGCACGTAACAGTTCGGCGAGATAGACCTTGTTGGTACAGAGCAGAATCGAACGGGGATCATCGATCACCACCATTCCCTCGCTTTCGGCCTTTTTGGCAAAGCGATAGGTGTAGTGGTCGATACGCGTCGTATCGCGAATAAACAGGGCGTCGTACTCGGCCAGCCGAACATAGTCCCGTTTTTCGATGAGCTCCACATCCACGCCCAGGGCGCGCCCCGCCTTGATGAACTGATTCAGTGCGCGGGCGTTGGACGGTGGCTGCGCATCATTGGGATCATGCAGAATCGCAATATCGTAACGTGCTGTGAACCGACCTTTGGGGGCACGCCAGCGCTTTTTCCGATAGCGCTGAAAGGCCTCGACAAAATCCCCATGCTCGTCGGCCTGCAGACGCTGCAGCGCCAGAGGTTTGATCGCGTTAATACGCCATTTGCCGTGACGCTGGAAACTGACCCGCAACAACGGACAGGGAAACACCTCGAAGATCTGCCGGGCCAGACCGGCCAGCGCCGTATAACGGCAACGGCCAAACAGCACCGCCATATCGAAACTCTCTTCGCCATCCACATGCGGATGCTTGCTGAAGGCCTTCTGAATCTTGGCATCCAGGTTTTCCGTATCCAGCGAATACATCGACTTGCGGCTCAGATCGAGCATGGTCTTGACCGAGGGCAGCGCGCGATGACCCCGTGCTTCGGCCAGCAGAGAACAGTAATAGCCGACACTGAGGTAACGGTAGCTGCGGCACAGATTGATGACCTGGATATTTTTCTGTTTGAAATAGTCCTGGCCGGTGAGATAGTCATCGACGTGGACCACCTCCGCCTCAATGCCATCGAAGGTCCAGTCGGAAAGGCTCTCAACCACTATGATTTGCGTGGTCACTTGGTCGCTACCTCGCGGCGGGAAACAATCAGGGCAGCACGCAGGCCACTCTTGCCATAGCGTGCCATGCGTTCGAAATCTTTCTGCAAAATGGGCATGTTCATACTGTCAGTGACGCGCTTTCCCTTTTCGGTGTCGACATAGGGATCGTGCACATAGATATATCGATCATCAAAACCCGTCACCACCACCCAGTGGGGAAACTTTTCCTTGTAAATCCGGTAGGAACTGATCAGCACCACAGGGATGGCCCCCTGCTCTATCGCCCTGCGCATCTCTTCCAGGGTGAGCTGACGATAATGCACCGGCAGCCCGGTTTCGATGACCTCCCGTTCGAACTGTTCCTGCACCAGTGCCATGACCTCTTTTTTTTCACCACTGCGTACCGAGTCGATGAACAGTGCTCCCACCTCGCTCAGGTAGAGTTCCACATCGAATCCCCGATGCCAGGCGGCCAGCGCCAGACCGTGCGGTCCGCATCCCCCATGGCCTGAAGTCATGAACACGGTGGTCGATTCACGCCACAGCTGGATCTCCTGCGGGCGGTTGAAGGGTATCGCATCATCCAACGAGTGCATCGCCATCAACAGCGAGGCCGGGCCGCAGGTAAAGTCCAGGGTCTGGTGGTAATAGGGCACACGCGCGAACTCCGGCTCGAGATGGGGCACCAGCTCTTTCTCAAAACGCAGCGCCTCCATGTGATCTTCGTAATAATCCTTGTAACTGCCGAACTCGCGATAACCCATCTTGCGGAACATCGCCAGGGATGCGGCGTTGTCACGGCGCACCTCAAGGCGCATGTAGACGCACTCCCCATCCAGAGCAGCCTGTTCCGCCGCTTCCACCAGCTGTTGACCGATACCTTTGCCCTTAAAACGGCTATCGACGGCAATGGAGTAGAGCCGCGCCAGTGACGTGCCCGCGTTGAACAGCACCGCGACATAGCCGGCGATCACGCCATCCTGTACCTCAATGAGGGTAACGGCATTGGCTTTGGTCAAAAGGTGACGGAAACTGCGGCGGGAGAGCCTGTCAGTGTCGAAGCTGCGGTTTTCTAGTGCAACCAGGGCATCGAGATCCGCCAGCGTGGCCTTGCGAAGCATGGATGCTCCCTCCTTTGAGGGGCGGGTGGTGAACGCGCGAAATTTAGCACCAGAAAAAGCAACCCGCCACTGCTTTTTTTCGCTCTTGCCGGTGCCCCGGGAACAGTTCAGAATCTGTTCTATGACTATGCCCGCACCTTCCCTGATCGAGATGCTTTCCGAACTCATCGCCGCGCCGTCGATGAGCAGTGTGAGTCCCGAATTCGACACCACCAATCGGGAGGTGATCGACCTGCTCGCCGACTGGCTGGAGCGGCTCGGCTTTGAGGTGGAAGTCCTGCCGCTGCCCTCCCAACCCCACAAGGCCAATCTCATTGCCACTCTCGGCAAAGGGCCAGGGGGGCTGGTACTGGCCGGGCATACCGATACCGTCCCCTATGATGAGGGACGCTGGAACCACGACCCGTTTCGCCTGACTGAAAAAGATAATCGGCTTTACGGGCTTGGTACCTCTGACATGAAGGGCTTCTTCGCCCTGGCCATCGAGGCAGCGCGCGACTTTCATGCCGAACAGCTGAAAGAGCCACTTATCATCCTCGCTACCGCCGATGAGGAGAGTTCCATGGACGGCGCCCAGGCACTGGTGGATTTGGGTCGGCCGAAGGCACGCTATGCCGTGATCGGCGAGCCCACCGGACTTCACCCTGTCAATGCCCACAAAGGGATCATGATGGAGTCGATTCGCCTGACCGGCCGCTCCGGTCACTCCAGCGACCCTTCCCTGGGCGTCAATGCGATTGAAGGGATGTACCGGGTGATTGGGGATCTACTCGCCTGGCGTGAGGAGCTTCAGGCCAATCATCGCGCCCCGCTCTTCACCGTACCGGTGCCTACCCTCAACCTGGGTCATATCCACGGCGGCGACAACCCGAACCGTATCTGTGGGAGTTGTGAGCTTCATTTTGATCTGCGTCCCGTTCCCGGTATGGAACTGGAGGCCCTGCGCGCAACCCTCAATGAACGGCTGCATCGGTTGCTTGGAGAGACTCCCCTTGGTTGGGAGGTCAGCCCGCTGTTCCATGGCACCCCACCCATGCATACCCCAGCCACCTCCGCCATTGTGGAGGCGGCGGAAAAATTGACCGGCCATGACAGCGAAGCGGTGGCCTTCTGTACCGAAGGCCCTTACCTGACCGAGCTGGGCATGGAGACCCTGATCCTCGGTCCCGGCGATATCGCCCAGGCTCATCAACCCGATGAATATCTCGCCCTAGATCGCCTGCAACCGACGGTTGAACTGCTGCGCCACTTCATCCACCGCTTCTGCGTCAAATAGCCGCAACCGATAATAAATTTCCCGTTCTTGTTGACTTTACTTGCCTCCATGGCGCCATAACCGGAAAATAACCGCATTTCACCCAAAACAGGCGCCGACGAAAGCATGGACCCGAGCCTCGATCAACAGACCTTCGTTCGCTGGTTTCGCGACTCTTCTCCTTACATCAACGCCTTTCGCGGCCGCACCTTTGTGGTTGCCTTCGGCGGTGAGGTGATCGCCGAAGAGCAATTCGCCAATCTGGTACACGATATCGCCTTGCTCAACAGCCTCGGTGTCAGACTGGTTCTGGTTCATGGCGCACGCCCTCAGATCGAACAGCGTCTGACTGAGCGCGGTATCGAGATGCAGTACGTTAATGGCCTGCGTGTCACCGATGCCGCTGCACTGGCCTGCGTCAAGGACGCCGCCGGTAGTGTCCGAGTAGAGATCGAGGCCCTGCTCTCCATGGGGCTTGCCAACTCACCGATGGCCGGGGCTGACATCCGGGTTGCCTCCGGCAATTTCGTCACTGCCCAGCCGCTGGGCGTACGCGAGGGCATCGACTACCTGCATACCGGAGAGGTCCGGCGCATCGATAGCGAGGGGATACACCGCCAACTCGATGATGGCGCGCTGGTGCTGCTCTCCCCAATTGGCTACTCACCGACCGGCGAGGTGTTCAACCTCAGTGTCGAGGACGTGGCTACCGCCGCGGCAATTCAGATCAAGGCAGACAAACTGATTTACCTTGTCGATGGCAATGGCCTTGAACTCGATGATGGCACCCTGGTACGCGAACTCAGCCTCAGCGAGGCTGACAGCTATCTGGAGGAGAAAGAACCGCTGACCGAGGCCATCGGCAAGAGCCTGTTCAGTGCCATTTATGCCTGCAAAAACGGGGTCACCCGTGCCCACCTGATCAACCGGCACGTGGACGGCTCGCTATTAATGGAGCTGTTCACCCGAGACGGCATCGGTACCCTGGTCAGCGGCGAGAGCTACGAGGACATTCGCCAGGCAACAATCCGTGATGTCGGTGGCATTCTTGAACTCATCGCCCCGCTGGAACAGGATGGGGTCCTGGTACGGCGCGAGCGTGAACGACTGGAGATGGAGATCGACTACTTTACCGTCGTTGAACGTGATGGCATGGTGATCGCCTGTGCCGCCCTCTATCCCTTCACTGAAGACCACTGCGGTGAGCTGGCCTGCCTGGCGGTACACCGGGATTATCGCAACCAGGGGCGGGGTGACGATCTGCTTGAGTACATTGAACGTCAGGCCAGGGGAGTGGGGATCGAAAAACTGTTCGTTCTCACCACCCGGACCGCCCATTGGTTTCAAGAGCGCGGCTTCAAGGTTGCCTCACTCGATGACCTGCCGATGGCACGCCAGAAACTGTATAACTATCAACGCCGCTCCAAGGTGTTTATCAAGTCACTCTGACGTGCCTGATCGTTCGTGGCCTGGCACTTCAGAGTTCTATCAGAAAAATCCGACAGCGAGAACTTGCAGGTAGCAATTCGTGGCATATAAAGATCACCCGACAAATCGGGTTCGCCCCCCACTGAAGTGGGCTGGCAGCAAGTTCCAGATCCTCGACTCCATTCGCAAACACCTACCGAGCGGTCATCGCCTTATCGAACCCTTTGTCGGCTCCGGTGCGGTGTTCATCAATACCAGATTCGATAATTACCTGCTGAATGATGTTAATCGTGATCTGATCGATTTTTACCGCCGATTGCAGACCGAGGGTGAGGATTTCATCGCCTATGCCCGGAGTTTTTTCCAGCCGGAAAACAATCAGGAAACCACTTACTATCGTCTGCGCGATCTATTTAACACCACCACCGATAGCCGCCTGAAGGCTGCACTGTTTCTGTACCTCAACCGATTCGGTTATAACGGACTGTGCCGATACAATTCCAAGGGCAAGAACAATGTGCCATTCGGCCGATACAAACAACCCTATTTTCCGCAAAAAGAGATGGAACGGTTTTTCGAAAAATCGCGTGGAGCCAAATTCATCTGTGAGGATTTTTCCACCGCGATGCGCCGAGCCAAAGCCGGGGATGTTATCTACTGTGACCCACCCTATGTGCCACTGTCTACCACGGCTAACTTCACCTCGTACGCCGCCAAGGGATTTGCCGAAACGGAGCAAATTCAGCTAGCTGAACTGGCGGCAGAAATTTCAAGTCGGGGAGTGACCGTGCTGATCTCCAACCACTACACCCCATTCACCAGAAAAATCTACGAGCTCGCACGCAAGTATCGCATCGATGTACGGCGAATGATCAGTTGCAATGGCAGCCGACGCGGGTTGGCAAAGGAAATACTGGCCGTTTACAGCACCAGGGAGTAATCGAATTCTTCGGCGTAACCGTAACCTAGCTACTTGCCGGCGCGCACCAGACCACCCAGGCCCTCTTTCTCCAACGCGCTTTGCAAGGTCCGGCGGATACTTTGCGGATCCTCCAGCTCCAGTACCTTTTTCGCCAGCACCCGGGCGCGGCGCTTGGAGAAGCTGCGAATGACCCATTTGATGCGCAACAGGCTGGAGGCACTCATACTCAGGGCATTAATCCCCAGTCCCAATAACAGCAGCGCTGCCAATGGGTCACCGGCCATCTCCCCACAAACACTGACCGGCACACGGTGTGGCTTGGCTCCCTCGACAACAGCGCGCAGAGCATGTACCACCGCCGGATGCAGCGAATCATATAGCTCGGCGACCCTGGCGTTGTTGCGGTCCACCGCCAGGAGGTATTGGGTCAGGTCGTTGCTGCCGACGGAAAGGAAGTCGACCCGCCTGGCAAGCGGCTCGATTTGGTAGACCACCGAAGGGACCTCCACCATCGCACCAATTTGCGGCAGGGTAACTTTCTCTCCCTCCTCCAGTAGCTCGTAATAGGCACGATGGATCAAGGCGATTGCTTCATCAGCTTCTGCCAGGGTGCTGATCATCGGCAGCAGCAGCCGCAGGTTATCCAGGCCCACACTGGCCTTGAGCATGGCACGGATCTGCACCAGGAAGATTTCCGGGTGATCGAGGGTGATGCGGATGCCGCGCCAGCCAAGGAAGGGGTTATCCTCCTGGATGGGAAAATAGGGTAAGGCCTTGTCGCCACCGACATCGAGGGTACGCATGGTCACCGGCCGCGGCGCGAACGCCTCCAGCACCTGCCGATAGACCTGTCGCTGCTCTTCCTCACCGGGGAAACGCTCGCGAACCATGAAAGGAAATTCGGTGCGGTACAGTCCGATCCCCTCAGCGCCGCTCTCGATGGAGGGCCGGATATCGGAAAGCAAGCCGGTATTGGCATAGAGGGGAATGCGCACACCATCCATGGTTTCCGATGGCTGCGTCCGCAGCTCCTGCAGCTCGTTGGAGAGTTCCTGTTCCTCTTTTTTCAGGCGTTTGTATTCGCGCTTGACGCCACTGGGGGCATTGACATAAAGCCGTCCAGAATAACCGTCGACAATGATCTCCATCTCATCGATCCGCGCAACCGGCAGGTCATCCACCCCGAGTACCGCGGGGATACCCAAGGCACGAGCCAGAATCGCAGTATGCGACGTGCTGGAGCCGCGTACAGACACCACACCGGCTAGGCGTTTTGGCGGCACCTCGGCCAGCATCGAGGCGGTGATCTCCTCACCGACCAATACCGTATTGCGAGGGAAACCCTCACCCTTCCCTGGCTTCGCTTTCTGCTGCAGTTGTTGCAGGATACGGCGACTCAAATCGCGCACATCATCCGCCCGCTCACGCAGGTAAGGGTCATCCATCTCGTTGAAGATGCGGATATGTTCGGTCGCCACTTTGCGCAACGCGCCCGGCGCCCAGTTACCCTCACGGATACTCTCTAGTACGCCGCCAATAAAACTGTCGCTATCTAGCATCAGCAGGTAGGCATCGAACAGGGCACTATCGCCACTAGGCAGGACATCGCTGATGTTGTCCACCATGGTTTTGACATCGCGCTTGACCACGTTGACGGCAGAAAAGAAGCGATCCTGCTCGGCGACCACATCCTCTACCGGCTTGTCGGGAATGCTGTCGATATCGGCATGGGGATGAACCACCACGGCCTTGCCAATGGCCACGCCAGGCGCACCTGGCATTCCCCTGAGTGGATACCCATCAAGGCGACGTTGGCTCTGCAGACCATCGATCCCACCGCTCGCTTCAGCATGAGCAATGGCACCTGCCAGCTGAGCGGCGATGGTCACCAACAGGGTGACCATGTCTTCGTCATAGCGGTATTCGGCGTGTTGCTGAAGAACCAGCACGCCGAGCACCTTGCGATGATGGATAATAGGGACGCCAAGAAAGGCGTGGTACCACTCCTCACCGGTTTCCGGGAAATAACGATAACGGGGATGATCCGGAGCATTATCCAGGTTGAGTGGCTCGGCCCGCTGGGCCACCAGCCCAACCAGGCCCTCATCGAACTTCAGCCGCACAAAGCCAATGGATTCGGGTAGCAGGCCGTCACTGGCCATCAGTACCAGCTCCCCCGATTCCTGATCGACAAGATAGACAGAACACACGTCCACCAGGAGAGCAGACTTCACCCGCTCAACGATTATCGTCAGCGCCTGATCCAAATTACGGGCAGCATTCACCTCCTGGATGATGTTGCGCAAAATATCAAGCATGCGGTTCCCTTGCCGTTATCAATCGAATCACACTACAGAGCGCCCCAATATACTGAAATATGCTGAGGGCCACCCAAACAATCAGGCTGGATTATGAAAATAAATGGAAGAAGCTGGCCATTCTCCCCGACAACACAGTTCTGTTATATCGCAACTGGAAACCGAACGACTCCTGATACCTCCCGGTCTGCCTGCCGGGTAAGATTCACGGCAGTGATATCAGGTCAGGGATGACGATTGCTGGCTTGCGCCGGTCGGCGTCGCTCAGGGCCTTGTCGCCTATTCTTCACCTGTTCCGGAAACAGCAACAACTCCAGCTCCTGCAACGCCTTTTCGTAGACGCGGCGTTTAAAAAAGACGATCTCCTGCAGCGGCAGCCAGTAATCCACCCAGCGCCACTCATCAAACTCGGGTTTCTCGCTCTTGTCGAGACTCACCACCTCGTCTTCTGCCAGCAGGCGTAGCATATACCACCTCTGCTTCTGGCCGATACAGACCGGCTTACTGTGGAAGCGGATATAACGCTTGGGAAGACGATAACGGAGCCAGCCCTGAGTACAGCCGATGAGCTCCACGTGCTGCGGCTCCAACCCGATCTCTTCATGCAGTTCTCTGTACAGGGCCTCTTCCGGGCTTTCATTACGCTTGATCCCCCCCTGCGGAAATTGCCAGGAATCCTGCCCCAGTCGACGCGCCCACAACAGACGCCCCTCCCGGTTGCACAGGATAATCCCGACATTTGCGCGGTATCCTTGAGAATCAATCACTTACGTAATAACCTCTTTATATGATTAGTCGATTCTTCCATAGAATCAATGTTATGGGCAAATCCATGCGATTGAAAGGTAGAGACCGGCATTGTCCCTTTGAGTTCCGCAGCATGACCAGTATCATGACTCCTTTCATGAGATGCAGGAGAGTCACCCTTGAGTCTGGCAATTTTCGACCTTGATAATACACTGCTCGGCGGCGATAGCGATTACCTGTGGGGCCGCTTTCTGGTGGAAGAGGGCATCGTGGATGCGGTGTACTATGAGCGAGAAAATCAGCGCTATTATGACGAATATAAGGCCGGCCACCTCGATATCTATGAATTCTTGCGCTTTAGCCTCGCCCCCCTGGCAGAACACGACCTGGAGACCCTCAATGCCTGGCATCGCCGCTTTATGGAGGAGAAGATCCACCCCATCATCCTTCCCAAAGCCAGAGAGCTGTTGGCCAAACACCGGGAGCAAGGGGACTATCTGCTAATTATTACGGCGACCAACCGCTTCGTCACCGGGCCCATTGCCGAGGAACTGGGGGTTGACGACATGCTTGCCACCGAACCGGAAATGAAAAACGGCCGCTATACCGGCGAGGTGTCCGATATTCCCTGCTTTCAGCATGGAAAGGTCACCCGGCTGCAGCAGTGGCTTGCAACAAACGGCTTGAACCTGGAAGAGAGCTGGTTCTATAGCGACTCGCACAACGATCTGCCACTGTTGGAGCTGGTGGCTCACCCAGTGGCTGTGGATGCCGATGATACCCTCAGTGACCACGCCAGCATAAAGGGCTGGCCGCATATCAGCCTGCGCCATGAGACCACACGCGAACCGGCGTCAAGCGAGGTTGTCACTGCGACAAGAGACAAACGGTAGGATCGGATGCTTACTTGCACTAATACCACACTCATCCCGAACAGACATCGCACTTGTCTGGCCTGAGCACAACAATGCGCCCCCTTCTGCTATTTTCGCTCCTGATACTGGGTGCCATTATCGCCCTGCTTACCGCACTGCTTTTCGGCAGCGTGCCCCTGAGTCCGACAGAACTGTGGAGTGTGATTACCGGCGAGGAGCAAGGTATCACCGGCAACATCATTCTCGAACTGCGTTTGCCAAGGGCGCTGGCGGCCTTTGCCGTTGGCGGCTTGCTGGCGCTCGCCGGGGCGCAGATGCAGGTGCTGCTCGGTAACCCACTGGCCGACCCTTATATCCTCGGGATTTCCGGCGGCGCGGCGATTGGCGCTTTGCTGGCAATGTTGTTCGGTGCCGCCGCCCTTGGCATCAACAGCAGCGCCCTGGCAGGTGCACTGCTCTCAACACTGCTCGTCTTCGGTTTGGCCCATGGGCGTGGCGCCTGGTCGCCCACCCGCTTGCTGCTCACCGGTGTGGTCGTTGCCGCCGGCTGGGGAGCACTCATCAGTTTCCTGCTGGCAACAGCCCCGCATCAAAACCTGCCGGGCATGCTGTTCTGGCTCATGGGAGATCTAGTGCATGCCGACCAGGCTCTGCCTGGCCTGTTATTACTAGCCTTCGGCCTGCTCATCACTCTGCCCCGGGCACGCAGCCTGAACCTGTTGGCACGAGGGGAACAACAGGCGACGGTTCTAGGGGTCGAGGTCAAGCCGCTAAGATTGCAGCTTTACCTCACCGCCTCCCTGATGACGGCAGCCGCGGTCACACTCGGCGGCAGTATTGGCTTTGTCGGCTTGGTGGTTCCACATATGCTGCGACTCCTTGTCGGCAGTGATCATCGTCTATTGCTCCCCGCCGTGGTACTGGGTGGTGGCACCCTGCTGTTATTGGCCGACACCCTTGCCCGTACTCTGCTTGCCCCCCAGCAACTACCGGTAGGCGTGCTCACCGCCATGCTCGGCGTCCCCTTGTTTCTCTATTTGCTGCAGCGGAGCTACCGCTGATGGCACTGCTTGATGTGACGGATCTGGTTTGCCGTGTTGGCGAACGGACACTGTGGCAGGGATTGCACCTGGAGATCGCACCTGGACAATGCTGGGGGATACTTGGCAGCAATGGCAGCGGCAAGACCACCTTGCTGCATACCCTCGCCGGCATGCCATCACCAACAACCAGCGGCGAAGTAAAGCTCATGGGTAGCAGCCTGACCACCCTCTCCCGCAGGGCGATTGCTCGTCAACTCGGCCTGTTACTCCAGGACAGTCATGATGCCTTCCCTGAAAGCGTATGGGAGAACGTCCTGAGCGGACGCCACCCCCATCTCGGGCGTTGGCAACAGGAAACGGAACGAGACCATGCACAGGGCCGTCACGCGCTGGGACTCATGGATCTAGCCGGTCTGGAATCCCGGCAGGTGGCCAGTCTCTCGGGCGGCGAACGGCGGCGTCTTGCCATCGCCACCCTCCTGACCCAGGATCCGACCATTCTGCTACTCGATGAACCGCTCAATCACCTTGATCTGCGGCATCAGCAGGGATTGCTGCAACTGCTGCATCAGCTGTGCAGAAAAGATGGCAAGGCAGTGGTCATGGTGTTGCACGACCCTAACCAGGCCCTGCGTTATTGTGACCATGTGCTGCTACTGAGGGGGAATGGCTCCTGGGACGCCGGCCGAAGTGAAGAATTACTTACAACAGAACGTCTGACGGAGCTGTATGGCTGTGCGATTACCGAGATCGAACAGAACAGCAGGCGGTTGTTTGTGCCCGACTAGGCGTCAGGATATTTCATCCTCGCCGTCGATCCAGCGAACGAGCTTGTCCCACTGCGACCGATCATGACGAACCATATGGGCCTCCCACTCGGAAACGCCCAATCCCTGCTCTGATGACTGCACATAGTTTTGGGTATCGCGCAGATAGGCGACAAAGGGAATGTTCAATGAATCAAGGAAACGCTGCAGGGAATAGTAAACCTTGGTGTTCTTGCGCACCCGGTTGGCAACCACTCCGACACGAATGGCCCGGGCACGCACCTTCGCCACAAGCAGCAGATCTTTGATGAAATGGGAAGCGGCATGGATATCAATCGGCGAGGGGAGCACTGGAATAATGATGGTATCAGCTTCACGCACCAGATCGATTAGCGGCATCCCATGAATTCCCGCCGGCGCATCAAGGATCAGACGCTCAGTCTCGGCAGGCAGGCGCAGTTGCCAGGTTCGGGTCATCCCGGTAGTGGGTTTACGGAATGCCGCTACCCCATGGATGGGAAATCGCTCCTCCGAGCGACTGGCCAGCCATTGTATGCTGGAACCCTGTGGATCGTAATCGAGAAGCGCTGCATGGCGCTCATGGGCCGCATAATAACTGGCAAGATTGGTGGCGATAGTGGTCTTGCCGCACCCGCCCTTGGCGTTGACGACCAGTACTCTGCGAATACGCTGAGAAATGGCGGGGCCCGGCACCACCATCCCATTGGTGACCTTTTCTATCTGGCCTGACTGCTCTGTATTGTTCGGTTGCACGACTCTTCCCTGTTAATGTTAGGGGATTCTCCTGTTGCACCCCTCTTCAGAAAAACAGGGGTGACGAAAAAGTATACAAAAAATACAGATAGTTATACACCCTCTCTAAAGTTATATGTTAAGAATAGTGTACAACACGGCAATTGCAAGACAAGCCGTTTACCCTGCACGTGATGGGCGCTGTGGTTACTATGCACACCACCACTCATTTCAAACCCAAATTTGGCGGATGACATTTACGGCGAAGTCTCTATACTGCCTTACTTTTACGCGAAATCTCTCTAAATATTAGCCGGATACGAGCCGGTATCAAGGCAGCAAAGAGCCTGTACAAATGATAGTGAATTCCCGCCTGATAGAGCATGTCCTATTATGTGCCCTGCTTTTCCCTTTTTCCGTACTTGCTATCGAAACAAGCGCTGCTGGTGACGAACAGCAAGAGCTGGCCGAGTTGCTGGCACTGCTGGAGGAACAAACGACCATCGCCACCAAAACCCGTCTGAATGCCGACTACGTCCCAGGCATGGTCACGGTTCTGCACGGGGACAAACTCGAGAGCACCGGTGCACGTACCGTGTGGGATGCACTGGCGTATGTACCAGGAATTGAACTGGCCATCGAAGAGACCGGGAGAAAACAGATCGTAGTACGGGGTATTGGACGAACTTATGCCTCCGGTAATGTGAAAATTCTCCTTAATGGCGTGGCGATGAACTCGGCACAGCACGCCTACGCACCTCCGGTACTCAGCCTGCCCATTGAGCAGATAGAACGTATCGAGGTGATTCGCGGTCCCGGTTCTGCTATCCACGGAGAATTCGCCTACACCGGCGTGATCAATATCATTACCCGCCAAGGAGAGGATCACCTCTATGCCCGGGTGGGTGACAACGCTTTTGGCGGCGGCGTTCACCTCAGTCACGGCAGGGAAGACGGAACTTTCGCCATCGATCTCAACCTTGCCGGTTGGCAGGGAGATGGGGCCGAGGTGACCGCCGGCAACGATGCCCTCTACATGGAAACGGGCTGTGGCCCTGCCGGCCTGGATCCTTGTGCCGATTACTCCAATGCCCCGGGCCCTACCAACGAAGCCGAAGAGGGGCGCAGTGTGATCCTCAGCAGCCGTTACCGCGACTTCACCCTGCTGGCGCAGTGGCTACAAGATGGATACGGCGATCACTTCGGCATCAATGAGTATCTCCCACCCGATGAGAAACGCATTGTTACCCGGAATACCCAGCAAACCCTTGAGCTGCGCCAGGAAGTCAGCCCCAACAACAAAGTGAAGGTCGAACTCACGTTTGGCTGGCAGGAAAACCGCGAAACCAAGGATGATCTCTTTATCGGCAACGCCGGGGTCTTTGGCGATGTCGGTGTCCCCTACGTAGTCGACTCCCGCTACCGGGAACGGCGTGTAAATGGCGGTGGTGACGTCTACCTCAACGCCAGTGAACAGCACAACCTGCTGATTGCCTATGACATTGCCTGGATAAAGGCGCTCGAGTTCGAGCAAAGCTGGGGGCAACAGGGGGGCACAATGACCCCCTTCAGCGGCACGATTACCGAAGGGATGAGCCGCCATATCAATAGCCTCACTTTGCAGGATGAGTACCGCGCAAGTGATGCCCTGACCATTACCACCGGCTTGCGTCATGACGAATACAGCGATGTAGGCGGCAGCACCACTCCGCGCCTTGCCGCCGTCTGGCGCCTCAGCCGCGCGCACATTCTCAAGGCACAATTTGCCGAAGCCTTCCGTCCCCCCACGCTATATGAAATCGGAGGGGCCGTTGACAATATCAAGCCTTCCACCAGCAGAAGCCTGGAGGCAGGTTATATTTACAAGGGGGCTAGCAATGAGTGGCGTCTGAACCTGTTACGTGCCCATTTGAAGGAGCTTATCGTTTTTACTCCCGTCGGATTTGTCAATGCCCACGGTGCCCGGCTGACCGGTGTTGAACTGGAGTGGAAAACCCGCGTCAACAAAAGCTTCGACTTAGCATCCAACCTCTCATACCTGCATAGCAGGGATGACAATACAGGTGAGCCAATCGTCGGCTCCAATAACTGGATGGGTAACATCGACCTTGATTATCATCCGGACAGAAATTTGCTATTTAACATCCACTATCGCTATGTCGGAGAGACATACAGAGAACCGATAGACAGTCGTCCCAAGCTCGGCGACTATGCCACCGTGGATACCACCCTGAGCCTGATGAATCTCTGGCGCAAAGGATTAACCTTTCGCTTAGGTGCAACCAATTTGCTGGATGCCGACGTCCGTTATCCTGCTCCCGCCAACACCTACCCCGATGACCGGCCACGTGCAGGTCGCCAATGGTGGGCCAACCTGGGCTACCGGTTCTAGACGCGGACCGATGCCAAGGACTGCGCGAACAAAAGGGGCATCCATGCTCCGACGGTGGCTACTCTTGCCCCTGTTGCTGATTGTTTCTCACCAGACAGCTCTGGCTGATGATGCCGCACAACGCCGTGTGCTCGTCGGACTGAAGTTGTTTCCTGCAGTGCTCGCCGCCAGCGAGGCACTGGGACCTGAGAACACTCCACCCAACATCAAGGTATTTATCGTCTATCAGGATGACGAAAATCGTGCTGAAGAGTTCGCTGAAATCCTGCAAGACATTGGAGAAATCAAGGGAACACGCCTCATAGTAAAAAGCCTTCCGATAGCGCTCCTGCCCCAGTACCGTGGAGATCCCCCTTTCGGGCTTTTCATCGCACAACGAAATGAAGACGATGTGCAAATGATTTCGGACTATGGCAGGCAACACAATGTCATCACCTTCTCACCGTTTCGAGGCGATGTGGAAAGGGGAATACTCGCCGGCATTGTGATTAGCGATCGGATACTCCCCTTTATCAACCGCCAGGCGCTCAACACCTTGCCGGTTGGTTTAAAAATGTTTTTCCTCAAGGTGGCTGAAGTTTATGAACCGTGATCTTCTGCGCCACCATCCCGGGAAGACCCAGGCCCATATCGGCCTGGTCTTTTTGCTGCTGACCGCCGGCTTGATCTCACTGGCGGGAACCTACTGGTTGTACAGTCTGGAGCCCCGCCTCAAGGCCGATGCCAAAACCCAGGCTACGGTACTGGCCCAATCCCAATCCTGGATCCTGGCCGATACTCTGCTAAGGCAGTCCAGTGCGGAGCGGACAAGCGAACTAAATGAAACCATGGATGAAATCCTGGTTCTCACCGACCCCAATACCAACGCCCCGTTTGTTAGCGGCATTCGCATCGAGCTGGATAGCAGTCTCGCAGAAAGCGACGACAACAGGATTTTGATGCGCGGCGATACCTCCTGTACAGAATGCTTTACCAGCGATATTCCGCTCTACTCCAAAACCTCACGGGAACTGCTGGGCATTGCCCGCTTTTTTTCCAGCAGCGCCTTCTATCAGCAATTACGGGATGAAGTCCGCCTGAAATTCAGCATCGCTATTATCGCCATTATTCTGTTTCTTTCCGCAGCCTGGTGGATGATACGAAAACTGCTCCAGGGCATCACTCTCAGTGTTCGCCGCCAGTTACAGATTCTCGACACCCTGCCCTTTCCAATGTTCGTCGTTAACAACGACCTGCAACGCGTCTATCTCAGCAACAGCAACGCCAAGGAACAATTCCTCCCAGTCGAAAGTAATGCACAGCAGCCCCTGTTGCAGCTTTTCGAGGACCCCCATGACTATGAGGTCTTATTACAGGCCCATCAGTTGCAGCATAATATCGATAGCTATGAATGCAATCTGCGCACCCGCGACAGAAAACCCTACGTGGCACTGCTCTCTTCCACCCAGGTTAAATTTCCCCAGGGCAATGCTGTTATTCTTAGCATCATTGATATCACCCTGCAAAAACATGCCGAAGCAATCATCACCAAATCAGAAGAGCGTTTCGCAACCGTCGTGGACAGCCTCGAAGACCTCGTGTACGTCACCGACATGGACACCCACCGTATTCTCTTCATGAATAAACCAATGAGGGATCTGTTCGGCAACCGGGTCGGGGAGATTTGCTGGAAAACGCTACAGCAGGGGCAAAGTGGTCCGTGTAACTTCTGCACAAATGACAAACTGTTACACGCCGATGGAAGCTCCAAGGGTGTGTACGTTTGGGATTACCAGAATACCATAACCGGTGAGTGGTACACCTGCCGTGATCGAGCTATCACCTGGATTGATGGGAGAACCGTACGTCTTGAGGCAGCTTCGAACATCACTCAACTGAAAACAATCCAGTTGGAACTGGAAAAGGCCAAGGAAGCAGCAGAGGCGGCTTCCTTGGCAAAAAGTAATTTCCTCGCCACCATGAGCCATGAAATCCGCACGCCGATGAATGGCATTATCGGGATGGTTAAATTACTGCAGCACAGTAAACCGAGAGCGGATCAAAGCGAATACATCGAGGCCGTCAGCACTTCCAGTGAACAGTTGCTGCTGCTACTCAATGACATCCTCGACTTATCGAAGATTGAAGCTGGTCGGCTGGAGCTTGAGCTGCAGCCGTTCGACCTTGAGCAACTGCTGCATGACAGCATTGTGCTGGTACAAAACAGTGCACATCAGAAAGGCCTTCACCTCGAATATTCCCTTACCCCCTCCACACCAACCATATTGGTTGCAGATAAGACCCGCTTGCGTCAGATTCTGCTGAACCTGCTGAGTAATGCCATTAAATTCACCTCACAAGGACATGTCAGCGTGCAGGTCGCCGGTGAAATGGTCTCCACGGATACCGCACGCATTCGCTTTACCGTCGTCGATACCGGCGTGGGGATTCCGGAGCCGATGTCCGAGCGGATTTTCGATGAGTTTACCCAGCTGGACTCTGGTGTGGCGCGACGTTACGAAGGCACCGGGCTGGGCCTTGCGATCTGCAAGCGCCTGGTCACTGCCATGGGCGGGAAAATATGGCTGGAACACCCTGGTAAGGAGGGTAGTGCCTTCAGCTTCGAGCTCGTACTCCCCCTTGCCTCGGGCGAATCCTCCCTCAAGCTCACCGAAGAAACAACTTCAGTGTCCTCCATTGTGCCACGCAGGGTTTTGCTGGCGGAGGACAACAGGATCAACAGTCTCGTTGCAAAACATCTGCTCGAGCAAAACGGGCATTCCGTAACCATCGCCGTAAACGGTGCCGAAGCACTCACGCAACTCGAACATGCGGATTACGACGTCATCCTGATGGATCTGCACATGCCCGAGGTTGATGGTATTGAAGCCACACGCCGAATCCGTTCCTTGGCCGATGAGAAAAAATCGGCCATTCCGATCATTGCCCTGACCGCGGATATCATGCAGGCGGAAAAGGAAAAATGCCTCGCCGCCGGCATGAATGGATTTCTCGCCAAACCTTTCCGGCCGGAAAAACTCGAAGAGATCATCGCCAAAACGCTGCAGCCGGATGCAGAACTCCAGGGGCTTGACACATCCCGGGCGCAGGATTAATGTGCCGGCTACGTTTCAGGTGTTCCTGGGAGAATCATCCTCCGAGGAATGAAACGGGAAGTCGGTGCGTCTTTATGCCCATCACGGCTCAGACAATTCCGACGCTGCCCCCGCAACGGTAGGCGGTTCAGGATTTAATCACACGGCCACTGCGTTTTAACGTGGGAAGGCGATTGAATCCGGGTCTAACGACCCAACCGCGAGCCCGGAGACCGGCCTGAAACAGACTTGCCAGTGCTGCGGAGGGCGGTATTCGGGTGCAAACTGAAAGTACACCTTCGTTTCACTCCCCTTCCCTCTCACCCCTGGTCCATTCATTTCTATTCGCGCGGGTGAGCGCAGGGAAAAACAATGCATAACAATCTTCGTATGAATGCTGTCAGCTTACTGCTGGCTACCAGTCTGCTCCATAGTGTCATCTCTCATGCAGCAACCGAGGAGAGCACTTCAGCCCCCATCATCGTAACGGCGACCCGAACGGCACAGACTGCCGACGAAGCACTGGCCTCAGTCACCGTGATTACCCGGGAGGAGATCGCGGCAAGCCAAAGCAACACCCTGCTAGAGCTGCTGCAGAGCCGCACTCTTGGCCTCGATATCAGCCGCACCGGTGGTCCCGGCAGCAACAGCAGCGTGTACCTGCGCGGCGGTGAAGGGGATCATGTCTTGGTGCTGATCGATGGGGTACGCGTCGGCTCGGTGACCACCGGCAGCTTCAATTGGGCAGGCATCTCGCCCGATCAAATCGAACGTATCGAGATCGTTCGCGGCCCCAATTCCACACTCTACGGCTCCGAAGCCATTAGCGGGGTGGTGCAGATCTTCACGCGCAAGAGCAAGGGGCCTTACATCAGCCTCACCGGCGGCAGTTACAAGACCGGCAAGGCGAGCGCCGGTACCGGTGGCCGGCTCGGCGATGGCCGCTTCCACGTCAACCTGAGTCACGAGCAAAGCGAGGGTTTTTCCAGCACCTCCCCGAAATCGAGCCGCTACGACGCTGACCGTGACAGCTATCGCAGCAGCAGCGCCGGGGCCGGGGCGGAACTGCCTGTTGGCGAGCGCGCCGAGCTGGCATTCAACCTGCTGCATGCCGTCTCCCGTATTGAATACGACGACAGCGGCTTCCTGGGGGCCTACGCCAACACCGCCAACAGCAGCGGTGAGGTGCACCTCGATTGGCAAACTACCGACCGCTGGTCGCAGCGTTTTGCCATCAATGCCAGCCAGGACCGTTATGAATCGCACGACAGCTGGCCGGCAGATATTACAACCCAGCGCCGCGGCGGTAACTGGCAGAATGATCTGATGCTGGGGGATGCGAGCATGCTCACCCTTGGCTTAGAGCAGCAGCAGGACAACGGCGAGATCACCGGCAGCTACGATAAAAGCATCATCAATCGCGCCGGTTACCTGCAGTATCAATGGAGCGGCGAGCGCTTCGATCTGTTGCTTGGCGGCCGTGGCGATGAGCACAGCGAGTACGGCCGCCACAACACCGGCCGACTCACCCTCGGCAGCCGCCTGGGTGCAGGACGCCTCTATGCCGGCATTGCCTCTGCCTTTAAGGCACCGAGCTTCAACGAACTCTACTACCCCTTCTATGGCAACCCGGATATTCAGCCGGAAGAGTCGGTCACCACCGAGTTGGGTTACCGCATCGGTCGCTTCCAGGCCAGCGCCTACCACAGCCGGGTAGAAAACCTTATTCAGTCTGATCCAATCACCTGGCAGGCAGTCAATGTGGGCAAGGCAAGACTGAAGGGCCTGGAAATGGAGTACATCCACCACATCGGCCAATGGCAGCTCAATGGCGGTATCACCCTGCAAAAGACCGATGATGAGCAGAGTGGCGAGCCACTGATCCGCCGTGCGGAGAAAAAGCTGCTGTTCACTGCACGCGGCCCGGTCACTGCCCGGACCACGCTCGGCATCGATGCCAGCTATACCGGTCCGCGTCTGGACTTCGGCGGTGTGGAGATGGCCTCCTACACTCTGCTTAATCTCACCGGCGAATATCGACTGGCCAAACAGTGGGCGCTGAAGGGGCGCATCGAGAACCTGCTCGATGAGGATTACGAACTTGCCAGCGGCTACAACACGGCCGGTGCTTCTGCCTATGTCACTCTCGATTACCAGCACTAGAATGGGTAGATGTTGAACGGCGCGACACGCCACCACACAATGCCGGCAAAGCAGTGGCGAGCCTCGCCACTGTGGTGGTTTGTGTCGCTATCTGCAACGCTGCATGGGACGGCACTGCTCCTGCCGCAGACTCCCCCTATGATGCCGATTTCGGCACCTTCTTCCTCTACCCTAGCCATTTACCTGAGCGAAGAGCGGATGCCCGCTCCCGCACGGGAGCTCCCCTTACCGACCAGGCCCGAGGAACACAGGACACCTGCCTTCCTGGCGTCAAAGGCGGAAGCTGTCGCGGAGCCCGTCAACTCTAGGGCGAAAACGGCCCCAACCGTTACCCCTGTCGAAAAGCAAACACCTCCTGAGGAAAGCGGGGCAACGGCAGCGTTACCCACAGCCTTAACGACCACCATCGGCGAAAAAGAGCTCCAATCAAGTCTCCGGATCACCCTGCAGCAGGAGATCGCACGTTATTTCAGCTATCCCCTGCTCGCCCGTCGACGCGGTTGGCAGGGCGAAGTTCTGCTGGCGTTTCGCCTCGAGGCGGACGGCCGCATCGTCGATGCCCGCATCGCTCGCAGTTCCGGCTACGGTATACTGGATCGCGCCGCCCTGACGGCGCTTGGCAAGGTAAAGCGGGTCCACTCAGGCACCTCGAGGGGCTTTGCCATGCAACTGCCCGTGATCTACCGGCTGGAGGGATAACATGGGTCACCGTCTGTCACGGATTTATACACGCACCGGCGACAAGGGCACGACCGGCCTCGGCGACGGTAGCCGGGTGGAGAAGGATCATATCCGCGTCGAGGCCTTCGGCACGGTGGACGAACTCAACAGTGCCATCGGCCTGGTACGCGCCGAAACCCTACCCGCCGGGATCGACACCCTGCTGAGTGAAATCCAGCATCGGCTCTTTGACCTCGGGGGTGAACTGTCGGTACCCGGTTACACGGTGATTGACCAGGATGACGTGGATACCCTGGAGCATTACCTCGACGAGCACAACACGACCCTGCCGATACTCAAGGAGTTCATCCTTCCTGCCGGCGGACATGCCACCGCCCATTGCCACCTGGCACGTACCATCTGCCGCCGTGCTGAGCGCCGTGTTTATAGTCTGTCGAAGAGCGAAACCATCAATCCTCACAGCCTCTCCTATCTCAATCGTCTCTCCGATCTGCTGTTTGTTCTGGCCCGTGTACTGGCGAGGTTCGAAGTTGGCGAGGAAGTGTTGTGGGAACCCAAGCAACGTTAGTTCAAGGTTGAAAGTTGAAAGAGGTGTGTTCCCGTACTTTCACAGACTGACAGCTGCTCAATGCCCACTGCCTGGAATTACCTCTTGAAACTTGAAATCCCAAAAGAAAATGAAAAAACTTCTACTGATAACCGCATTACTATTTAGCACTGCCGTTACCGCCGCGCCCGAGTGCCCACGTATCGTCAGCCAGTCCCCCTACATCACCAAGACACTGCAATGGCTGGGGCTGGAAAGCTGTATCGTCGGTGTCAGCCGCTACGATACGCTGGATCGTCCGCAAACCGGCGGCGTACTCGATCCGGATGGCGACCTCATCGCCGCACTCGAACCGGATCTGTTCTTCACTTCCGACTGGACCCGCCCCGAGAAGCTGCTCACTGTGACCCCGGAAGGAACACGCAGCTTTCGTTTGGTCGGCTTTGGCAGCATGACGGAGATCGAGGAGAACCTGCGGCTCATCGGCCGGGAGACGGGGATCAAGGATATCGATGCGCGCGTCGCCGACTTTCATCAACAGTGGAAAAAGCTGGCACGGGCAGCCAATGGGAAAGGTAAAAAGGTGCTGCTCCTCTCCGCCTGCTCAGGCATGCCCTACTCCTTCGGCCAACAGCGCTGGCTCAGCGACCTCTTCACCCAGGCCGGCTTTGTCAATGTGGAAACGGCAGAGAAGATTCGCCATATCAAACCGGGGGAAGAGGTAATGACTCTTAACGCATTGATCCAGGAACTCGAGCCGGAACTGCTGTTCATTTTCGAGCGCAAACAGAACAAGCAGTGCGCTTTCATCAAGCCGAAAACTCCGCTGCAGATCATTAATCTCGACGGTGAGAAGTTCCTCCATCCCGCACCGATATTGCTCGACGGGCTGGCCGAACTTCAGCAACAGCGCAATAAATGGATTTCCCATGAGTAATGACAAACACCGGCGCCATACCGAACGCATGCAGCGCAAAAAGGCGGTGATGGACGGGCGCATCGCCCAGGCCACAACAGAGCGTGGTGTACTCCTCGTCAATACCGGCAATGGCAAGGGTAAAAGCTCGGCCGCTTTCGGTGTGGCCATACGCGCGCTCGGCCACGGCAAGAGGGTTAGTATTGTGCAATTTATCAAAGGACGCGACACCACCGGGGAGGAGGCCTTTTTCAAACGCCTGCCCGAGGTGCCATTTCATGTTACCGGCGACGGGTTTACCTGGGATACACAAAACCGTGAACAGGATGAGGCCACGGCACGTAAGGGATGGGAGATCGCGCTATCCATGCTGCAGGATAGCGAACTTGATCTGGTGGTGCTGGATGAACTCAATATCGTGCTGAAATACCACTACCTGCCAGTTGACGAGGTGATCGATGCGCTGCAAAAACGGCCGACGATGCAACATGTCATCATCACCGGCCGCGGTGCCCCCGAATTACTGATCGACATCGCTGATACCGTCACCGAGATGCGCGAGGTCAAGCATGCCTTCAAGGCCGGTATCAAAGCGCAGGCCGGGGTGGAGTATTAGAACTCCTGCTTTAAACCAAGGGAGAACATGCTGGATGAGTGATCCAGACCGGCCGAGTTTCCTCCGTAATAGGCCCGCGCACCAGTGGTCAAATCGGTAACCATCATCCCTCCCATCATCTCGCGATAGTGCTGGTTGAAATAACCCGCGTTCAAAGTGAGGCGGTCATCAATCATAAAGTCCAGCCTCATATCCACGCCATACCAGGTGCCATTTCTGCCCTCCGTCTCAAAACGCAGGCTGCGCAGGTGATGGATATCCACATCCTCGCCACGCGCCAGCGGGCTATAGCGCAAACCCAGCGTTAGCTGAAGAGGCATACCGATTTCTGTGGCCGACTGGAGGTTCACCCCAAAATAGGGGGCAAAAAATGTCTGCTGATAGGAGATAACCGGAATATTTGGAAAGCTGATCGGTGTGTCGCGGTAAGCGATGTCGGAATAGAGACCGTATCCGCCGACAGACTCCCAGGCAAAGCGATCACGCCGGAAGCCCATAACGCCAAAGATGTTTTTGAGAAAGCCCGTGGTGTGGAACAGGCGGATTTCACCATTGAAATCCAGACGGCTTACCTCCCCTACCGGAGTATTGTCATGGTGAGACCAGTGACTCCAGTCCAGCCCCGGATATACCCAGTCATAGTCATCCATGGTACCGTCACCCTCGACGATATTTTTCCAGTAGTCGAAATTGACCCTGGCCTGCTCATCCAGATGAAGCGTCGCCCCGACACCAAGCACCGGCACACTGTTCAGTTGCCAGTCCAGCTGACTGATTTTGTAACCCGGAATGCCGGCGAAAGAACCATCCGGATCATAGACATACTCGCCCGACTCACCATTCAGCTTGCCAAGGCTCAGGCGCCATTCCGTTTTTTGTTGGCTGGTGGCATATGCCTCTCCCACAGCCCCCAAACCTGGAATAAACGAAAAGAATAGAATCAGCCAGCTGGCCCTGGCCGAGCGATTCCCTGCCATATCATCTCCCGTTGTTATTATTTTTAAGGAGCGAGAACCATATCACCAGCCCCTTGTACCATCAAGCAAATGACAGGGCCTCCTTGCCCCCGAAAAGGCCGGTATTGACATCAGCCGCCCTCCCTGCCTCCCCTTCGACACTGCGGGAGGAACCGAACAGAACAAGCACTAATTCCACCGGTGATCTTGGTCGGGTAAGGTTGCTGGGCCGGTCAGGCACATGGGACAATTCAGCAACACTTAACATCAAGAATGAGCGAGACCATGACCCCGTTTGCCGAAATCCTGAAAAGCCTGCCTCCCATCGACGACATCGACAGCATCGCCCTCTACACCGGCGACAGCGACACGCCCGTAGAGCTCATCGAGAACAAACCGGGCAAGGCCGGTTCGGTGGCCGTCTACCATGCCCTGTTGCAGGAGTTTGCTACACTCAATGTCGCAGCTGCGAAAAAAGGGCTCGAACTCTATGCCGAGCATGTAGCCGATGCCGAGGCTAATCCCGGCAAGCACCCGAATATCGACCGGCTGTTCCGCATCATCGAACAGCAAAATGAAATGCGCATGGAAATCAGAAAAAAGTAATCCCAGGAGAATCCAGGCATGAACGATCCCATCGTTGTCATCGGCACCGGCGAAATGTCCGGTGTTTTTACCCGAGGCTTTCTCAAGCTCGGCTACCCGGTCTTCCCGGTCAACCGCAATACCGACATGGCAAAGATGGCCAAAGCCCTCACAGCCCCTGCCCTGGTATTGGTCGCCGTTGGCGAGGCCGATTTGCATCCGTTGCTGGAGCAGATCCCGGCCGAGTGGCGCGACTGCCTGGCGCTGCTGCAAAACGAACTGTTACCCCGCGACTGGGAGGCCCACGGCCTGCAGGAACCGACGGTGATCTCTGTCTGGTTCGAGAAGAAAAAGGGCCAGGACTACAAGGTGCTCGTCCCCTCCCCCACCTATGGCGCCGGAGCCCCGATTCTGGAGCGGGCCATGGCCGCGCTCGACATCCCCACCAGGGAGGTCGGCAGCCACGCTGAGATCGAGTATGAAATGGTGCGCAAGAACGTCTACATCCTCACCACCAACATCACCGGCCTGGAACTGCCACCAGGTACCGACGTCGATGCCATGTGGCGCGACCATCAGCCGCTCGCCCGTGAGATCGCCAACGAGGTGATGGACATCCAGTTCTGGCTCATCAGCAAGGAGCTGGACCGCGAGCAACTGATCGAAGGCATGGTCGAGGGCATCCAGGGCGACCTGGAACACAAATGCATGGGCCGCTCCGCCCCTGCGCGCCTCAAGCGCAACCTCGGTTTTGCCGATGAAGCGGGCCTGTCGGTACCGAAGCTGAGGGAGATCGCCGGGAAGCTGTAACTCACTACTTCGCCCTCTCCCTCAGGAGAGGGCCGGGAAGAGAGTCTGATTTTTCTGCTTCGGATTAATGGCCTTCTTGCCTTTATCACGCTAAAAGAGCATCAACCAACAGCGTAAATGGAAGTGATTGCGCTAGCTCATATGCTATTGCGATACCACGCCACATATTCAGCTTATCCATAAAATGAAACAAGCGATTGCGATACTCACATCGTTCTTCTTTACGAGTGTAACATTTGCCGAAACTTGGATTCAGGTAAGTGATGGCACTTACATGCTAGAGTGCCCTGACGTAATAACATTCAACAACGGAAAATATGTAATTTTTAATGATTGTTATGGATTTAATCCTGAGCATCCTGTCATCGAAACGGGTATTTTTGAGGTTAACGGGAGGTCTATCTCCTTCCTGCATAGGGAGTCTACAGAGCACTCTTTTTTAGAAGGGGATAATAGGGTTCAAAAGCTAAGTCTTGAAAGAAAGGGGCCGTCAATCAGGCTAAGTGATGGTTCAAGAACCTTCTATTTTAAAGTAACAGAGCCACAGCAGTGAGCACTGCTAACAAGGCGCTTCCTCCAATGAAATCCGCGATATTCTAGCACCACTTTAGTGGCCCCCCCTGGGCACACAGTATTCATCTCTCTGGAGATTAATACTCCAACCGACATACATGAACCAGATGCCAAAACAGGTTTTTCTGGCTATGGTTTTAACAAACCATTAGCCAATGAGGCAGCGTGATGGATTCTTTCCTGCTTGCCGCCATCGAAGAGGCGGAACGCGGTCTTGCCGAGGGCGGCATTCCCATCGGCTCCGTGCTGGTCCATGGCAGCACGGTCATGGGCCGCGGCCATAACCGCCGCGTCCAGCAAGACAGCGTAATCCTCCACGGGGAGATGGATGCCCTGGAAAATGCGGGCCGCCAGTCCGCCGCGTTCTATCGTGAGTGCACCCTCTATACCACACTTTCCCCCTGCGCCATGTGCAGCGGCGCCATCCTGCTCTATGGTATTCCGCATGTTGTCATTGGTGAAAATCAGACATTCCAGGGGGAGGAGCAGTGGCTTATCGAACACGGCGTAGAGGTTCAGGTCGTGCAGGATGCACGGTGTATCCAACTCATGCGCAATTTTATTGATAAGCGTCCCGGGTTGTGGGCCGAGGATATCGGTAAATAAAGCGGTCATATTAGTAAAGGCCAGCACAGTCCCCTAATGCACCTTCCAGTGATCACAATCACAGCCCACATGTGCCCTTGATATCACTCCCGAAAAAATTCTTTTGAACCTCCTCCTTATTTACCTCAATCGAAAATTTCTCATCTAGCCTCAAATCAGGTGGCACTTTTTTGTGTTTCCTGCTCATTTCTTTATGTAATTAGGCCGAAAAGGATTCAGTCGGCAGAGCTGGGGTGACTTGTGTCGCACCGCATAAGTGCACTCAGTGGCAATTTCCTTATGCGGGACACGGGCAAGTTATCTTTTGTCGATGCATTCACGGTTATCGCCCGGTAACAGCGGCATTGTGTGCACCGCTCACCCGGATGGGCTCGCACTATGTAGCGGCCAGGGTATTCAATGCTTTCTGCAGAGGTACATATATATGACTCTGAAATTCAGCGCGACGAAATGGTCAACACTCCTACTGGGTTCCCTCCTTGCACTCAATGTCTATGGCGACACGGTTTATTGCGAGGGCAATAAGCAGATGATGTGCCTTGGCTTTGAACAGAAGGTTGTGGACAACAATGCGGTCTGCTTTGAACCCTTCACCTGCAGCCAGGAGGGGTTTGTGTGCAAATCGGAATTGAATGATCTGGCGGATGAGCATGAAGCGCTGCTTGCCAA